>CACZJT010000045.1 GCA_902781565.1 uncultured Ruminococcus sp. | reverse complement strand
CGGCTCAGCAATCAAGGAAAGCGACCGCAGCCCCGGGTACAAGCACAGCTTGTACAACGCCCTGCAAGGGAGCTTGACGACGAGTGATGAGCCGTCAGTACCGAGATTTGTCTGCTGTTCTTTTAGGGATTAGTATTACATACAGCTGTTATATGTTAGCAAGGACACTCGTCCCACCATGTTATATGCGCCTGTGAAACATGAAGCTGGAATTCTTCACTGGTTAAACCTGCAACATTTTGATTGCAATACGGGCAAGAATTAGTCCCGGCAAAATACAGATCACAACCAAGGTTGAAATAATCTACAGTGGATTGGTTAGCATTTTTATTACCATTGATATAAGTAAGGCAATCTTGCAGTGACGCTCTCATATTTGCATACGGGTCGGCAGGTGCAGCCGGTTGATTACTACGCAGTGATTTTGGAAGTCTTGAAAGATTTCCTCCCCCCGACACGCTTTCAAGCTCATCGAAGCAAAGCTCCATGTCCTCGCCGCACGCTACAGCCGGATCCTGCACAGGGACTTTTGCGGCGTTCTCGGTACCGCCCTGTGTTCTATTCATTCTTTTAAACATTTATTTTCCCTCCATTCTTTTTTACTCGTAGAAAATATTCTCATTGACTAATATTATCATAACACATTTCGCCAAAATTGTCAATGATAGTTGTGTGAAATTTTATAATATCCACAAAATAGTTGATTTTTGTTTCCATGTTCCAAGCCTTCGTCGAAGTCGGGCGTGGGGTACGGGCTCATCGTCCGCCGTTTTTCTCTACTGCGGCTGACAGCAGTATTACAGCCGTGCCTGCCGAAAATTTGTGCTCAAAGCTCACGCCTCCTTGACAAGCGGATAGTTCTGTGGTATAATATCAATGTATTTTTTTTAGATAAAGGAATGGTTTAACATGGATAATAATGCACTTGCGGAGCTTCTGTTCCCCGATATCACCGAGACCCGCGCTGAGGTCGAGGCTCGCTATCCCGAGCGCGTTCTGCCCGAGGGCGCCTGCGTTACGAGGATAGGTCCCAGTCCCACGGGCTTCGTTCACCTCGGCAACCTCTACAACGCGATAATCGCCGAGAGGATAGCTCATCAGTCGGGCGGAGTTTTCTACCTCCGAATTGAGGACACCGACAACAAGCGCGAGGTCGAGGGCGCGGTGGAAATGCTCATAGAGGCGATGGACTATTTCAGCGTCCGCTTCGACGAGGGCGCGACCGCCGGGGACGACAACGGGGCTTACGGACCTTATCGCCAGCGTCAGCGGAAGGGTATCTATCAGGTGTTCGCAAAGGAGCTTGTGAGCCGCGGGCTCGCTTATCCCTGCTTCCTCACCGAAGATGAGCTTAACGCGATACGTGATAGTCAGACCGCCGCAAAAGAGAACCCTGGTATCTACGGCAAGTACGCCGAGAAGAACCGCTCACTGACCCTTGAGGAGATAAAGGCGAATATCGAAGCGGGCAAGACTTGGGTGCTGCGCTACAAGGCGGTCATGACCGACGAGCATATAAGCGTTGACGACGCGGTGCGCGGAAGGCTCGAAATGCCCCGAAACTGCATGGACTTCGTGCTTCTCAAAAGCGACGGCATACCGACCTACCACTTCGCCCATGTTATCGACGATCACCTCATGCACTCGACCCACGTTATACGCGGCGAAGAATGGCTCTCGTCGCTCCCCATGCACGTTGAGCTTTTCGGGGCGCTGGGCTGGGAGCAGCCGAAATACTGCCACACCGCCACCCTCATGAAGATAGACCCCGAGAACGGCGGCAAACGCAAGCTCTCGAAGCGCAAGGACCCCGAGCTGGCGCTCAGCTACTACAGGCAGGAGGGCATAAGCCGTGACGCCATGTGGGAATTCCTGCTGACGCTCCTTAATTCCAACTTCGAGGAATGGCGGCTCGCAAATCCCGGTGTCAGCTATCTCGACTTCCCTTACACCCTCGAAAAGATGTCGGTATCGGGTGCGCTCGTTGACCTCGAAAAGCTCAGAGATATCTCGAAGGAGGTCATCTGCGCTATGGCTCCCGAGAAGGTCTATGACGAGTGGTACGCATGGTGTGCGGAATATAATAAGGAATACGCCGAGTTACTGTCCAAATATAAGGACAGGACGCTCGCGGCTCTGAACGTCGGCAAGGGCGGCAAAAAGCCCCGCAAGGACATCGAGAACTGGAAGCAGGCTTGCGACTTCATGAGCTTCTACTACGACGAGACCTTCAAGGTTTACGACGAAATGCCCGCCGAGTGTGACGGGGATACCGTAAAGACCTTCTTCACGAAGTATCTCGAAAGCTACGACCATTCGGACGACAGCGCGGCGTGGTTCGACAAAGTTCGCGCCATCACCGACGAGCTGGGCTTTGCGGTAAAGCCCAAAGACTTCAAGAAGGAGCCCGACAAGTTCAGGGGCAGTATCGTACACGTCACGAATATGCTCCGCATAGCACTGACGGGTCACGCGAACGCCCCCGATATCTGGGAAGTCAGCCACGTTCTCGGCGAGGATATCGTCAGGGCGAGACTGGAAAAGTGGGTGTGAAAAATGAATGAGATAATAAAGGAGCTTCTGAAAAACATCGACATCGGCAAGGTAAACGAGCTTCTCGGGAAGCTCCCCAAAGACAAGGACGGCAAGCTCGACACCGATCTCGTGGGCAAGATAGCGGGGCTTATAGGCGCGAATAAAGACGGGCTCATGAGCATACTCCCGAAGGCTATAGACAAGTCCGGGGGCAAGCTCGACACGGGCTCTCTGCTCTCGTCCATTGACATAAAGGACATCGCGAAGATCTTTCCCGCAGCTGCGGCGGTGGGGGTCGCCCACACCGTTTCAAAGGCGGCTTCAAAGAAGATAGACGAGGCGACGGACAAGATACAGGTCGCCGAAAGCACCGCATGGAAGAGCACGTCCTCCAAAGAGATCACCGCCGCCGCAGACAAGGCTGCGGAGTATTCAAACTCCGACACCTCCGACCCGAATCTGCTTAAATCGTACATTGAGTTCGCGCAGTCGGTAAAGGCTTCGGCTTCGGCGAGGAAGGAGAGCCTTCTAAAAGCGGGTGTAGACAGGTATTCCGACCCCGTTGCGGAAATGAACACCGCTCTCATCAGGGCTTCGGGAGCGGAAAGAAAGCTCACGGAGAAGCTCGAAGCGGCGGGCAAATAAGGACGAGCCTTTCGTTCGCCCGTTATTAAGCAAGGAAAGAATGTGAATTTGACAAATGGCAAAGAATAAAGATAAGGGCGGAAAGCCCTTTGAGATACCCCGTCCCGAGTTCCCGAAGCGTGCGGTGGTGACGGGCGGTATGCCCTACGGCAATAAGGAGCTTCACTTCGGACACGTCGGCGGTATGCTGGTGTTCGCGGACACCTACGCGAGGTTCCTGCGGGACAGGATAGGCAGCGAGAACGTCATCTTCGTGAGCGGCACCGACTGCTACGGCTCACCCATCGCGGAGGGCTGGCGCAAGAAGGTCGAGGCGGGAGAGTTCGACGGCACCCTCGAGGAATTCGTGAAGTCCAACCACGAGAAGCAGAAAGCCACCCTCGCGGCTTACGGCATCTCCCCGAACCTCTTCGGAGCTTCGGGGCTGGGTCACACCAAAGAGGTACACGCCCGCGTGACCGACGAGTTCATCAGCTCCCTCTACAAAAAGGGACAGCTCGAAAAGATAACGACCATGCAGTTCTTCGACGAGAAAGCGGGCGTTTTCTTAAACGGCAGACAGGTCATCGGCAAGTGTCCCGTTGAGGGGTGCAAGTCCGAGAAGGGCTACGCCGACGAGTGCGATCTCGGACATCAGTATATGCCCGAGAGCCTTATCGACCCCATAAGCACCCTGACGGGCGAAAAGCCCTCGATGAAACCCGTGACAAACTGGTACTTCAAGCTCCCCGAATACAACGGGCTCATGAAGGACTGGGTGGGCAGCCTGCAAAAGCGCAAGGACGTGCGTCCCGTTGTGTGGAAGACCATCGACGAGTTCTTAAAGCCCCCCGTTATCTACATCACGCGGAAATTCGAGGAGGACTACCTTGCGATAAAGGACAAGCTCCCGAAGCATGAGTATTTCGAGGAGCCGAAAAAGCCCTCCTTCACGATACAGTTTGAGAACATCGGCGACAGCGACGAAGCCCACCGCATACTCACCGAGAACGGCATAAACTGCCGCACGGGAAAGACCCTCGTTCCGTTTCGGCTTACGGGCAACATCGAGTGGGGCGTGCCCGCTCCCGTCCTGGAGGGCGAGGAGGGGCTCACCGTATGGGTATGGCCCGAATCCCTCTGGGCGCCTATCTCATTCACGCAGGCATATTTAGAGGACGAGGGCAAGCCCGCCGACGAGTGGAAGGACTACTGGTGCAGCAAGGAAGCGAAGGTGTACCAGTTCATCGGGCAGGACAACATCTACTTCTACGGCATAGCCGAGCCCGCCATGTGGATGGCGCAGCAGCAGTCCGAGGACAAGACCTTCGACCCGCCCGAGGGAGAGCTTCAGATGCCGACTATCGTGGCGAATTTCCACATACTGTTCCTGAACAAAAAGGCTTCGAGCTCGGGCTCGGTAAAGCCGCCTATGGCTGACGAGCTGCTCGAATACTACACCCCAGAACAGCTCCGTATGCACTGGCTGGAATTCGGGCTCGGGCAGCAGAGCGTTTCGTTCTTCCCAAAGCCCTTCAACAAGCCCCTGCTCGAAGAGGAAGCGGAGCTCAAAGCCAAAGGCGAGCCGACCAACGACCCCAAATTCACCGACCCCGTCACAAAGAACGGACTTCTCACGAATGTCTACAACCGCATTATCCGCACGGCGTTCTACACGCTGCAAAAGCGCTTTGACGGCGTTCTTCCCGACCTCGCACCCGAGGAGCAGTTCTTAGCGGAGGGCAAAAAGGCAGTGCTCGATTACGAGCGGCAGATGTCGAGGTTCGCGTTCCACCAGTGTACCTACGTGCTGGACGGCTATATCCGAAGCGGCAGCAAGTACATGGCAAAGGCGCTCGCCAAGCCCGATGAGCTTTCCGATGAGGAGCTTTCGCAGGTGCTTGCGAACCTCTTCTACATCATTCGCATAGCGGGCGTGCTCCTGCACCCGATGGCGCCCTTCGGCACCGAGAAGCTCCGCGATTACCTGCAAGCCGACGAGCGCATATGGTCGTGGGACACGATATTCGAGCCGCTGACCTACTTTGTCGGCAGCGGTCACAAGCTGAGATTCCTCCCCCCGAGAACGGACTTCTTCGCCCGCCATGAGAGCCAGTTCTCTTCCGATAATTCGGAATGAGGAATGCAAAATGCGGAATTGAAGGTGTCCACTGCGCGGACGTTATGTGTTCGCTTCGCTCCACATTATTATAATGACCTCAATCATTTGTAAGGCGGGGCTATATTCATTTTTTTATCAGCACTTCATCGCTCGTGCGTGTACCCGCTGACCCAATGAACAAAAAAGTCTCAAAAATGATCAATTCAAAAAGTGCGTAGCGAAGCGGGTACGAACAAGTTCGTACTGCAAAATGCTGCGAAGCCGCTCCTTCAATTCCTAATTCCTCATTCCGAATTCATAATTATCATGCCCTCTGCATAGAGATGGAACAAGCCTTTTTTAAAGGCAAAACCAATCTGTGCAGGGGGTATTTTTATGAGGAAAATGATACCGATAACCGCCGCCGTAATGCTTCTGACGGGGTGCGCGGATATGAATGAGAGGACGCGGGACAGCCTTGAAGCTGCGGTCGGCACTGTCGAAATGCCGAAGCCGCTCATCGTTATCGACGCGGGTCACGGGGGCATGGACGGGGGCGGTGTGTCTGTCAACAACGTCCCCGAAAAAGGCATAAACCTCGACATAGCGCTGGGGCTGGGGGATATGCTCACGCTCATGGGCTACGAGGTGAAGTACACACGGACCGAAGACAAGTCCATGCACGATGAGGGCGTTGAGGGGCTTAGGGAGCAGAAGCTCTCGGACATGAAGAACCGCCTTGACCTGTTCAACAGCCCCGACGCGGTTTGTATCTCCATTCATCAGAACCGCTTCACCGACCCGAAGTACAGAGGGGCGCAGATGTTCTACTACAAGGACAACGCCGAATCCTCGCGGCTCGCCGAGAACCTTCGGACGCGGATAGTGGGCTTCCTGCAACCCAATAACGAGCGCGAGACCAAAGCCGTCACCGATGAGCTTTACCTGCTCTGCAACTGCCGAAATCCCGCTGTGATGTCTGAGTGCGGGTTCATATCGAACCCCGAAGAAGCCGCACTCCTCGAACAGGAGCCCTACCGCCGTCAGATGTCCTTTGCGCTCATGTGCGGGCTGAACGACTTTCATATAGAATCCGGCAGGATATCGGCGAAAAACGCAGAAATACGGAGATAAATGCCTGAAATCGCCGCAAATTTTCGTTGACCCCGCTTGACGTTCCTTTGAACTTGTGATATAATCATGTTAGCGGTTCATATTATCCTATATGAGGTTATTTTGACATAACAAGCGTATCATATGACCGTTATTTATAAGACAAGGAAGTGCGGAAAATGCCATTTACACTGCCGGGTACCGCGATACCCTACGACGAAAAGGCGGGAGATGATACCTTTGCGCTGATAGCGCCGATAATCTCCGCGACGGGCGGGCTCTCGCTGTCACAGCTCTCGCAGCTCACGGGGATAGAGGGCTCGACCATACAGAACTGGGTCAAGCGCGGCTGGGTCATGCCCTCTAGCTCGAAGAAGTACGGCGAGCGCTCGGTGGTGAGGATAATGCTCATAAACATCATGCGCGGAACGCTCAAGCTCGAGGACATAACAAAGCTCATGATGATAGTCAACGGCGATGTCATTGACCCCGATGACGACATACTCCACGACCGCGAGCTGTACAACCTGCTCTGTTCGGTCATCTACGAGGTTGAGGAAAAGCGCTATCACCTGAGCGACGAGATGAGAGCCGTCGTGACCGCAAGGCTCCCCGCCGAGATAAAGGGGCGTGAGCGGCGCATACTCGAAAACGTTCTGCTCATCATGGTGGAATCGGCGCTCTCGGGGTATTTCAGACAGCTCGCAAAGAACGAATTCGACGAGCTTGACTACTATTCCTCGGAGGTGGGCATGGCGAAGGGACCGCTGTTCCTCTCCGCCGATTCAAAGGGGCTGACCTCACAGTGAAGAACAAAAGGCTCTCCTATGCAAAGAAAAAAGCCGCGAGGGGCTTGTGCGAATTTTTCGACCTGTTCGATCTTATCCTCGACATCATCGGGACGTTTCGTTCGGTCAAGAAAAAATAAGGAGGCTCAAAATGGACTTTATCCTCGAAAACCTCGACGATATCCTGGAGCTTTTGCTTGAAGGCATAAGGGTGGTATTCAGGTTCGTCACGCGGCGGCTGATACCCTTCATTGCGGGGCTTGTCGGCAGTATAAGACACAAACAGGCGCTCAAACGCTTCAAGGACGACCTCGACATCAAAAAGGAACATATCCGCGACGGCGGAGATACTAAGTAAAGGAGCAGGACTATGCTTGAAGAACTAAAACAAAAGGTGCTGGAAGCAAATCTCCTGCTTCCGAAATACGGACTGATAAAATTCACCTGGGGCAACGCTTCGGAGATAGACCGCGAGAGCGGGCTTGTGGTCATAAAGCCCTCGGGGGTGGAGTATGACGGCATGACCGCCGATGATATGGTCGTGGTCGATCTTGACGGGAATGTGGTCGAGGGAAAATACCGTCCCTCCAGCGACACGCCCACACACCTTGCGCTGTACAAGGCTTTTGCGGAGGTCGGCGGCATAGTCCACACCCACAGCCCCTGGGCTGCCGCCTTTGCGCAGGCAGGCAGGGGGGTAGTTCCCTACGGCACTACTCAGGGGGACTATTTCTACGGCGAGATACCCTGCACCCGCAAGATGACCCCCGCAGAGATCGCGGGAGAGTACGAGAAGGAAACGGGAAACGTCATCATCGAAACCTTTGAGGGAACCGACCCCATGACTATCCCTGCGGTGCTGGTACACAGTCACGGTCCCTTTACGTGGGGGAAGGACAGCTTTGAAGCGGTGCATAATTCGGTAGTCCTCGAGGAAGCGGCTATGATGAATTACCACACCATAATGCTGAATCCCGGCATTCAGCCCATGCAGCAGGAGCTTCTCGACAAGCACTACCTCCGCAAGCACGGCAAAAACGCATATTACGGACAGAAATAATGTAAGCCGAAGGAACGTAATGCTCCTTCGGCTTTTTGTTACTTGGTGTCAGCTATCTTGTTGAGCGGCACTCTCTCACGGGGCATAAGTCCCATTACCACCGCCGCGACCGCAAGGACAGCCCCCAGCACGGGGTAGAGATACAGCAGGCGGTTAGTGGTGCCGTAGATGTCGAGCACGCCCTTGAACACGCTCCCCACCGTCAGCGCCGCTATCGCCGAGTTCCAGAGGCGCAGCGCCGTACCGTTCGGCTCTCCCCTGCCCCTTGCGGCTATGAAGCTGTAGGGCAATGCGCCCATGACCAGCGGGACTGCGAATGCGTATATCATGAAGTTCGAGCTGACGTCATGGCTGAAATGCTCGTATATCGCCCCGAAGAGCGCCGTGAATACCGCCGCTATGAGATTCGTGCGGAGGTCTTTTAAGATACGCTTATCCGATGTATACAATGTCGCTCACCGCCCTTTCTTTTATACTGCCGCCCGATGTGGGATTGTTCACCACCGCGCCGTCAAAGTACATGGTGGAAGAACCGCCGCCGTCGAGGTTGTAAGCCGTCGTGACCCCGAGACGCTGCATGAACTGGGCGAGCTGATAGAGGGTAAGACCCTCGCTCTCATCTGTCCTGCCGTCCGATACCACGAAGATAAAGTGGTTGCTGTCGATAACGCCTATAGCGGTGCGGGGATTGTCAGCCTTAGCACGGTCTACCTCGTCATTCGTACCGACCGTCACTATGCCGTCCTCGATGAGCGCGGGACCGAAGTCAAGCGCCTGCCATACGCCCATGCTCACAAGCTCATCGGCGGTGTAGTCATCGCTGTTTATTATCTTCATTGAGCCGTCCGTGAACACGCACATCATGTCATTGCCGCTCGGAGTATCGCGGTAGACTATGCCGTTTCTTATGACATAGCCCTGCTCTCGCACGCCGTAGTAATCGCCGTTTACCGCCAACACAGCCCCGTGACTGCCCGCCATAGATGAGGTATACTCCGTGATGTTCTTGCCGTAGGTATCGTCCGCGAGGGCTGTTTTAAGGTACTGCGCGGAGCTCAGCTTAACGTCTGCCACGTATATCTTGGTGTTGTACTCATCGTACTCGGTGAGGGTAATGCTGTAATTGCCGTTCTCGTCGGTGACGGTCTTGGTGCCGCCCTCGACCTCGCCGACTACCTCTGCGGCAGTGCCGTTATCGCCGTCACCCGAGCCCCCGAAGCCCGCCGTATCGCCGCTCTTTGAATGCCTGCCGCTCCCGCCGCCCTGACCCGAACGGGAACGCTTGCTGTGCTTTTCACCGCTCCCGGAGGACGAAGCGCTGTTTTCCTCCGCGCCCTCCGATGAAGAGCCTTCCTCCGACGCCTGCTCCGCTTCGGAGCTGTCAGCTTCAGGGAGGGTCACGGTATCCGCCGACGTTATCGGGACAGCTTCGGTATCCGCGAACATTTCAAGGTTCATGCTCGTGGTCTGCTCCCCGTAGGCGCGGCGTATCACGAAGGTATCGAGCGCCGCATAGCTCGTGAACGCGGTCAGAGCCAGTCCGTAGCAGACCGCCCATAAATGCTTTTTCATATCCTGTCATTCCTTTCCGAAAACAAATGTGTGCTGCATTACGTAGCTGAACATAAAGAGCGCCAGCTCCGTGAGTATCTTTGCTAGCCACTGTGCCATTCCGACGGTCGTGAGGGCTTTCAGCAGAAGGGTATTGCAGACGAGTATGAAAGCCGCCAGCCCGAAATACCTTACCGCAGAACGTGCGGTGCCGCGCGCCGTATGCAGGTCGGAGCTCCCGCCCCCGAATACCAGCTTTTTGTTCATGATGAAATTCATCACCGAGCTTATGACCCTTGCCGCAACATTCGGGAGGATAACGTTCCCCGTCAGAGCCGAGAACCCGCAGAAAAGCCCGTAGTCCAGAAGAAAGCTAAGAAAGGAGGACGCCGAGAACCGAAGTATCTCCTTGTATATCCTGTAGGAATCCCGAACGGTACGGAAATGTGAGGAGGAATTGCCGTCGAGGTAGACGGTCTCTATCCATTCCTCGTGAATGTCGATGTTGTCCTTTGCCGCCTGCATGAGGACGTTCATCTCGTACTCGTAGCGGCTTCCCTCAACGGCTGCCATGCGCTCTATGAGCCTGTTTCCGAAAGCGCGCAGCCCCGTCTGGGTATCGTACACCCGCTTGCCCGAAAAGAGCTTAAACACACCCCGCGTTATGCTGTTCCCGAGCCTGCTCCGCAGGGGGACGTTCCCCTCGAAGCGCCTGCTCCCGAGGATCAGGCTGTCAGGCATATCGGCGGCGGTACGGCTTATGCGCTCGATGTCGCGGGGGGTGTGCTGACCGTCCGCGTCGGCTGTCACCACCGTATAGGGGGCGGCATAGTGGGAAGCTATGTACCTCATGCCCGTTTTGAGCGCCTCGCCCTTGCCCTTGTTCGTGTAATGATAAAGCACCGTTGCATACTCCGAAGCCGCGAGGAAGATATACCTGTAAGCGGGCTCGCTTCCGTCGTTGACAATAACTACCTCAAAGCCTTCCTCTTTAAGCGCCCCCGCAAGGCTCACCATTTTCTCATCGGGCATATAAGCGGGGATAAGCGCTATCCTCATGATATCTGTTTTCACCATTTCAAACGCTCCTTTCATTGACTTTCGTTTAGAGCATTCTTCATCTTCATGAGTATATTATATCCCCGCCGGCTTAAACCAACTTTAAAACTGCGGGATATTTTGTGAACTTTTTTTGAATCGAAGCACGTCCCTTTTTGCGGAAAGATCACGTTACGCAAAGTGCGCAGCGTACAGACAGCCGACAAGGTGTCATGTCGGCTGAAAAGCGCGTAATAGCGTGCTTTTTCGGTCAACAGACACAAAAACGACGGTATTACGCGGTTTTGAATCAACATGACCTTATGTCTGCTGTCTGTCGGCTGATGTCGGCATTTGTATCGATACGGGTGCTTTTTTTTGAGAAAAACTATTGAAACCCTCCCCGAAATATGCTATAATGATGGTAATATTTTTTGGAAGAAAAGAGTGACAGCCATGAACCATGATATTATCCCCGCCGAACGCGCACTTGAAATGCTCAAAGCGGGCAACCTGCGCTATCTTGCGGCAAGGCAGTCATCGGGGGATATCTCTCCCGAGAAGCGCCGCGATACTCTCGAAAACGGTCAGCACCCCTACGCCATCATCATCTCCTGCTCCGATTCGCGGGTCATTCCCGAGAGCGTTTTTGACGCGGGTATCGGGGAGCTTTTCGTCATACGTGTAGCGGGCAACGTCATCGACGATCACCAGCTCGGGTCTATCGAATACGCCGCCGAGCATCTCGGAGCAAAGCTCATAGTCGTGCTGGGACACGACCACTGCGGAGCCGTTGACGCCGCCATAAACCACGACCCCGCGGGCTACATCAAGTTCATCACCGACGAGATAAAGACCGCCATAGGCTCCGAGACCGATGACTACAGGGCTTGCTGTCTGAACGTTCGGCACAGTATCGCCATGATAGAGAGCAGCTTTGAGATACACCGCGAGGAGGAGCACGGGCTAAAGGTCATCGGTGCGCTGTATCGGCTCGCGGACGGAAGGGTGGAATTCGGGATATGAAGCTGTGTGTATTGTTCCCCGGGATAGGCTACCACTGCGACAAGCCGCTTCTCTACTACACCGCAAAGCTGGCGCGGAGCAAGGGCTATGAGGTCATAGCGCTCAGATACTTAGGCTTTCCCGAGGGCACAAAGGGGAACGATGAGAAAATGCGCAGAGCCGCCCTCCACGCGCTCGGGCAGAGCGAGGAACAGCTTGCGGGAACGGATATGACGCGGTATGAGCGGATAGTGTTCGCGGGGAAAAGCATAGGGACTGCGGCGTGTCTTGCGTTCCGCGAGAGGTACGGCGTCAAGGCGGAGTGCCTGCTCTACACGCCCCTCGAAATGACCTTCGAGCACCCCGCGCAGGATTGTACGGCGTTTCACGGAACGTCGGATCCGTGGGCTGATACTGCCGCCATAGAACGGCTCTGCGTCGAGAACGGCGTTCAACTGTACGAATATTCGGACGCAAATCATTCCATCGAGACAGGGGACGCATTACGGGACATAGCGTATCTCGGGGAGATCATCGGGATAGCTGATATACTATTATAGATATACTATCTATAAAAGGAGGTAAATATGAAGGAACAGGAACAGATAAGGGTCACGGCATACAAGGCTTCGGGCTTCGCGGGGAGGTATCAGAGGCTCGTGAGGGACAGCGTTATCCCCTACCAGTACGAGGTGCTGCACGACCGCGCAGGCGCCGAAAAGAGCCATGTCGTAAAGAACTTTGAGAACGCGGCTAAGGCGCTTCGAGGCGAGGACACGGGGGACGGCTTTTACGGCATGGTCTTTCAGGATTCGGATGCGGCTAAGTGGCTCGAAGCGGCGGCGTACTCCCTTGCGGACTTCCCCGACAAGGAGCTTGAAGCCCGCGCGGACGAGCTCATCGCAAAGATAGCGGCGGCGCAGGACGATGACGGCTACCTCAACACCCGCTTCACCATAGAGGACAGGGACAAGCGCTGGACTAACCTGCTCGAAGGTCACGAGATGTACTGCTCGGGGCATTTATTCGAGGCGGGTGCGGCGTATTACGAAGCCACGGGCAAACGGGAGCTTTTAGACGTCTGCCTTAAAAATGCGGAGCATATCTACAACAGGTTCGTGCTTGACGGCAAGGAGGGCTTCCCCGGACACCCCGAGATAGAGCTTGCCCTCATGAAGCTGTACCGCGTCAGCGGGGACGACCGCTGTCTTGCACTTGCGAAGCACTTCATAGACGTGCGCGGTGTTGACAGGGACTTCTACAAGAAGGAACGTGACGCCCGCAGCTGGACCGTCTGGGACAACAACGCGGAGGACGGCGATTATCAGCAGAGCGGCAGACCCGTCCGCGAGCAAAGCGAAGCCACAGGTCACGCGGTAAGGGCTGTATACCTCTACACGGCGATGGCTGACCTTGCCGCCGAGACGGTGGACGGTGAGCTTGCGGCGGCTTGCGAACGGCTCTGGGAGAACATCACCCAAAAGAAGCTCTACGTCACGGGCGGCATAGGCTCAACGGTCATCGGCGAGGCTTTCTCGGTGGATAACGACCTGCCCTCCGACACCGCCTACTGTGAGACCTGCGCTTCCATAGGGCTCATGTTCTTTGCTTCCCGTATGCTCGAAGCCCGACCCGACGGGCGCTATGCCGACGTCATGGAGCAGGCTTTCTACAACACGGTGCTTGCGGGAATGGCGCTTAACGGAAAGAGCTTTTTCTACGTAAACCCCCTCGAATGCGTGCCGGGGATATCGGGCAAAGCGGCTACCCACCGTCACACGCTGACGACACGTCCCGGGTGGTACGCCTGCGCCTGCTGTCCTCCGAATGCGGCGAGAACTATCATGTCTATCGGCAAGTACGCCTACGGCGAGAGCGCGGACACGGCGTTCTGTCACCTATTCATGGCGGGCGAGGTGAGCTTTAAGAACGGTCTGCGGCTGGGCTGCGAGACCGAGTACCCCTTTGAGATGAAGGTTCGGTACAGCGTTTCGGGGGCGGGACGGCTCGCGGTACGGCTGCCACGGTGGAGCAAAAACACCGTCCTGACCGTGAACGGCTCACCCGCAGAGCATACCGTCCGTGACGGCTATGCATATCTGACTGTTTCGGAGGGCGACCGTGTGGAGCTCACCCTTGACGAAAGCCCGCGCCTTGTCTACGCCGCAGAGAGGATACCCGAGCTATCGGGCAAAGCCTGCGTTTGCAGGGGTCCTCTCGTATACTGCTTCGAGGGCTGTGAAAACGGCGGCGACGTGCTGTCCCTGCGGCTCACGGGAGAGCTTTCAGCCGAGACGACCGAAGGCGTGGGGGGCTTCCCCGCTATGAGGGTAAAGGCACTCCGTTCGGCGGGGAGCGAGGAGCTTTACTCAAGCGTTCCCCCGACCCTCACGGAGACAACAGCCACGGCTATCCCCTACTTCTGCCGCGCGAACCGTGGGGAAACGGAGATGAGGGTATGGCTGCCCGCAATGCTGTGAGATTCGATACGCAACAATAAAACTGCAAAGCTCCGAGATGACCGCATGGGTCTCTCGGGGCTTTTTGGGTAAGTAATGAACAAAAGAACGCCCGAACATACGCCCCGACAAATATGTTATAATTTTTACGTATTTGTGACATTCTGCAAAATAACAGATGCTTTTTAACGTAAATGAAAAATATCAGCAAAACCTATTGCATTTTCAACAAAAATATGTTATAACAGTCAGTAATATATGGCGCGTTCCCCGAAAAGCGCTTCATGAGCGGGCTTGTGGCGCTGACTATGGCGGCGGGAATGGTCCCGGGTGCGGCTATGGCGGTGAGCGCGGAGTTCAGCGACAAGCTGGTGGCTTCGCTGGCTGACCTGTACGACGGCGACACCGCGCGGGCGCGCGAGGAGCTTGAAGCGCTCTATGAGGCGGGCGTTATCGACGAGAACGGCGACATGGTGGAGCTCGACATCAAGGAGGACGGCGAGACCATTTCCCTTGATGACCTCATGGCAAAAATTGCCAACGAGGAGGAAGTCGGCGACATAACCGTGAACGGTCACGCTTCCACGACCGAGCAAATTGCACAAATCCAGTCGGTG
>CACZJT010000044.1 GCA_902781565.1 uncultured Ruminococcus sp. | reverse complement strand
AAAACAGGTTCTGAGAGACCAATTTCCAATATTATGCTTGATTGCCTGATCGATGAACGTGATTTGTTACAAATTGTTGACAGAAATTGATTTCCGTGGGCGGCAGACCGCGGCTCTTGACTTTTCGTCCGTAATGAGATATAATTGATAAAGCAAACTATCCCTCGGAGGTGGAAAAATGACCGACTTCGTACATCTTCACGTTCACAGCGAATACTCGCTCCTTGACGGCGCCTGCCGCATTAGCGAGCTGGCGAAAACTGCCGCCGCGCTGGGTCAGAAGGCTCTCGCCGTCACCGACCACGGCAATCTTTTCGCGGCGGTGATGTTCTACGATTCCTGCCTGAAAGCGGGCATAAAGCCGATGATCGGCTGCGAGGTCTACGTTGCCGAAGGCTCCCGCTTCGATAAACTTCCCTCCGAGAAGCCCTATCACCTCATACTCCTCTGCAAGAACAACGAGGGCTGGAAAAACCTCTCGAAGCTCGTGTCCCTCGCCTATACCGAAGGCTTCTACCGCAAGCCGAGGATAGACCGCGAACTGCTCGAAAAGTACAGCGGCGGGCTCATATGCCTGTCCGCCTGCCTTGCGGGGGAGGTGTCCCGCAAGCTCTCCGCAGGCGACCGCGCGGGCGCAAAGGAAGCCGCACTGTGGCACTACGATCTCTTCGGCGAGGACTATTACCTCGAGATAATGCACCACGATTTCCCCGAACAGATGTCGGTGTTCCGAAGGCTCATAGCCCTCTCCGCCGAAACGGGCATACCCCTCGCCGCCACCAACGATGTTCACTATATCCGCCGCGAGGACAGCCGCGCCCAGCGTGTGCTGATGTGCATAAACACGGGCAAGACCCTTAGCGACGACGACCGTCTTGAACTCCCGACCGATGACTATTACCTCCGCTCGGGGGACGAGATGGCGCGGCTGTTTTCGGGCTGTCCCGAGGCTATAGAGAATACTCTCCGTATCGCCGAAAAGTGCAATGTCACGTTCACTTTCGGCGAGCTAAAACTTCCGTTCTTCAAGCCCGATGTCGAATGTACCGACCACTTCGCCTACCTGCGGGATATGACATTCGAGGGGCTGAAAAAGCGCTATGGCACCCCCTCGGAGCAGGCGGTCAGACGC
Organism: uncultured Ruminococcus sp.; assembly: GCA_902781565.1. Taxonomy (GTDB): domain Bacteria; phylum Bacillota; class Clostridia; order Oscillospirales; family Ruminococcaceae; genus YE71. Next base: position 13,847 of record CACZJT010000044.1, on the reverse strand, counting down.
GCCGAGTATGAGCTTTCCGTCATACGCGATATGGGATACGTGGACTACTTCCTCATCGTATGGGACTTCGTCCACTATGCCAAGACCCACGATGTACCCGTGGGCTGCGGAAGAGGTTCGGGGGCGGGGAGCCTTGTCGCCTACTGTATCGGTATCACCGACATAGACCCCCTCCGCTACGGGCTCATCTTCGAGCGCTTCTTAAATCCCGCAAGGACTTCCATGCCCGATTTCGATATTGACTTCTGCACGCTCAAACGTCAGAAGGTCATAGATTACGTCATCTCCCGCTACGGCGCCGACCATGTGGCGCAGATAGTCACATTCGGTACGCTCGGCGCAAAGCAGGCAGTCCGCGACTGCGCGAGGGTCATGGGTCTGCCCTACAAGACGGGCGACACCGCGGCGAGGGCTGTCCCCGCGAAAAGCACCCTCGCGGAAGCCCTCCAAAGCTCCGATGACCTCAAAAAGCTCTACAACGCCGACCCGCAGTACAGGTCGCTCATAGACACGGCTATGCAGATAGAGAATATGCCCCGCAACACGGGCACTCACGCGGCGGGCGTGGTCATAACAAAAGAACCCGTGGATGAATATGTTCCACTATGCTCCCGCGAGGGTCAGGTGTCCACTCAGTTCACCATGAAGGTGCTGGAACGGCTCGGACTGCTGAAAATGGACTTTCTGGGCTTAAGCAACCTGACCGTCATAGACAGCTGCGTCAAGGAGATACGAAAGACCGAGCCCGACTTTTCCCTTGACAAGATACCTTTGGACGACCCCGCAGTATACGAAATGCTCTCCCGCGGACGGACGCAGGGCGTGTTCCAGTTCGAGAGCGACGGCATGACCGCCACAGTCACCCGCCTTCGCCCCGACTGCATTGATGACCTTATAGCGGTCATAGCCCTTTTCCGCCCGGGTCCCATGAGCTCGATACCGACCTATATCCGAAGCCGCCGCGACCCATCATCGGTGCGCTACGCTCACCCGCTTCTCGAAGGCATATTGAAGGAGACTTACGGCTGTATAGTCTATCAGGAGCAGGTCATGGAGATATTCCGCCGCGTCGCGGGCTACTCTATGGGACGAGCCGACCTTCTGCGCCGTGCCATTTCCAAAAAACACACCGAAGACATCGAAAAGGAGCGGGAAGCCTTCATTCACGGCGACAGCGAAGTGTGCGGAGCGCTGGCGAACGGCGTCCCCGAACGGACAGCCGTGGAGCTTTTCGATGACATAGTTGCATTCGGCGACTACGCCTTCAACAAGTCCCACGCGGCGGCTTACGCGAATATCTCCTATCAGACGGCGTATCTCAAATGCCACTATTTTGCCAAGTATATGGCGGCGCTCCTGACCGTTACCCGGTATGAAAAGCCTCACAAGCTGACCGATTATCTGAACGAGGTCACTCACTCGGGCTTGAAGATACTCCCCCTCGACATCAACCGAAGCACTGCGGACTTCATCGCCGAAAAGGACGGTATACGCTTCGCCCTGAGCTCAGTCAAAGGACTGGGCGAGGGCATGATAAACGCCATTGTGAACGAGCGCCGCGAGAACGGCGATTACACCTCGCTGTACGATCTCTGCGTCAGGACTTCGGGCTTCGGCGTGACCGTCAGGACCCTCGAAGCACTCATAAAGAGCGGTTCGCTTGACTGCTTCGGCTACAACCGTCGCGAGCTACTCATGTCCGCCGATGACATGATGAAGCAGGCACAGAAAAGCGCCCGTGACCGTCTGGAGGGACAGCTCGACCTGTTCGGCGGTATGGGCGGCATGGAGAGCTTTGCGGCTCCCGAGATGATACGCTGCGATGAGCTTGACAGAAGCCTGCTCCTCGGTTACGAGCTGGAGGTAACGGGAATGTATCTCTCGGGTCACCCCCTCGACGAGTACCTTCCATTTGCGGAGTGCGCGGGCTGTATCACAGCGTCGGTGCTTTCCTCCGACGGTAAGGAGGAAGGCAGGGAGCCGCTCAAAAATGACGCTCCCGCCGAAATGCTGCTCATGGTAAAGAGCGTGAAGCAGCACAGGACGAAAAACGGCTCTCTCATGTGCTTTGCGGAGGGCGAGGACAAGACGGGGCTATGCGAGTTCATCGTGTTCCCCTCGGTGTACGAGACTGCGCGGGGCATACTCCGCGAGGGAGCGGCGGTGCATCTGGTGGGAAGGCTGTCCGTTTCGGACGGCGATACCGATGAGGGTGCGAAGCTCATAGCCGAGCTTGCCGAGACCGCCGACAGCTTCCTGCGGGAATGCTCGCAGCGCGACCTCTGCGTGAGAGCCGATCCCCGAGACAGAGAGCTTTTCGACCGCGTAAGAGCCGCCGCGGGACGCTTCGCCGACAGCAGGGGAACGCGGCTCGGGATATTCCTTGCCGACCAAAGAAGGCTGATAGCCCTTTCGGGAGCGCCGAGGGTGCGGCTCTGCGGGGAGCTTCTCGAAAGCCTTCGCAGCGCGGCGGGGACAAACAACGTTAGATTCATGAAACGCAGGAGGCAGTAAAAATGGAGCCTAAAGATTATTTAGTGATAAAAATAGACGGGGATTATGCCGTTCTGAAAGACATAGACACAGGTACGGAGCTTACGATAGCCCGCGCACTCCTCCCCGAGGAGACCGACGAGGGCAGCAGGCTGCATTGGGAGGAGCTTGAGTACACCGTTATGTGAGCCCGTACCGATGAAAACTATGTGAAAAGTATGGAAATATATGAGTATATGTGATATAATAAAAAGGTACGGTCTTTATTACAGATTTTGACAAGGAGCTGAAATATGTCTTTTAATTTAGGCAGGGAACGTCCCGCAAAGGGGCTTCTTATCATGCACAACGAAAACGATAAATTCCGAAGCGAGTCCATAGTCGTGCGGCTCATAACTCCGCTTGACGAAAAGACTTCTCAGCGGCTGGTGGCTCTCAATATGCTTATGGGCGAGAGCAACTCGCTCTACCCCGACAAGCAGCAGTTCTCAAGACGGCTCACGGGGCTTTACGGGGCGATATTCAACCGCTTCTGCTACACCAGCGGCGACTGCCTTGTGTCGGGATTTTCCATTATCTCTATAGCGGACAGGTTCGCAAAGGGCGAGCAGGTCACCTCGGAGCTTGCGAAGATACTGCTTTGCAGTATCTTCGAGCCGGATATCGGGGACGGCAGATTCAACGAGGTCTACTTCGAGAATATCAGACACGATGTCATCTCAAAGATAAAGAGCCTTAAAGCCAACCGACATTCCTACGCGGTAAAACGTGCCGCCGAGGTAGCCTTTGAGGGCGAGCCCGCGGCGGTGAACCTGCTGGGGACTATAGAGGACGCCGAAGCGCTTACGAACGAACAGCTTGTCGAGAGCTATCATAAGCTCATGGACACCGCTTTCGTGAGCATAAGCTTCTGCGGCGGCGGTACGAACAAGGAAGCACAGAAGCTCGTGACCGAAAGGTTCACGGAGTTCTGCAACAGCCGAGACTATACGGGCATAGAGTACGAAAAGACCGCTTCCCCCTCCGCGCCCAAAGCCGAGCCGCGCTATGTCACCGAACAGCTGGAGCAGTCACAGTCGAAGCTCGTGATGATATTCAAGTCCGACTGCAAGAACGAGTTCGCTCTGAAAATGGGCGTCATGCTCTACGGCGGGACTGCATTCTCGAAGCTGTTCATGAACGTCCGCGAGAAGATGTCCCTGTGCTATTATTGCCAGGCAAGCATCATGGGCACAAAGGGCGGCGTGATGGTAGACAGCGGCGTTGGTCACGGCAACGAGGAAAAGGCACGCAACGAGATACTCCGCCAGCTCGAACTGCTGAAACAGGGCGACTTCACAGATGAGGAGCTGGAGGACGCCAAGCGGAGCTATACGGGCTCGCTGAGATCCGTGTACGATTTCGCCGACGACCTGAACGCATGGTTTTTCAGGCGCTTCGAGCAGGGCGATATGCTCACCCCCAACGACGCCGCGGAGCTTGCGAATGCCGTCACCCGCGAGGAGGTCATGGAAGCCCTTTCGACCATGAAGCTTGATACGGTATACGTATGCGAGCCCACCGAGACAGCCGAGGAAGGAGAGAACGCCGAATGAGCCTGCGTGAGACTACGATAGAAACATTAAAGAACGAAGCCACGGGGGACAGCTACAAGATAGTCCGCCATAAGTCGGGACTCGACCTTCTGCTTTACCCGATGCAGGACTATATGTTCACATCGGCGATGTTCGCCGCCGATTACGGCTCGATAAACAATTGCTTCAAGACCGCTGAGGACGATGACTTCGTCACCGTTCCCGACGGTATCGCGCATTACCTCGAACACAAGCTCTTCGAGAACGAGGACTGCGGCGTTTTCGAGCTTTATGCCAAGAGCGGCGCGGACGGCAACGCCATGACGGGCTTTGAGAACACCATTTATCTTTTCAGCTGCACCGAGAATTTCTATGATTCTCTGAGGATACTTCTCGACTTCGTGCAGAAGCCCTATTTTACGCAGGAGAACGTGGATAAAGAGCAGGGCATTATCGGGCAGGAGATACGCATGACAATGGATATCCCCCGCCGCAGAGTGTTCTTCAATCTGCTGACCGCGCTCTACAGCAAACACCCCGTCCGCTTAGACATCGCGGGAACGGAGGAATCCATAGCCGAGATAACCCCCGAACTGCTGTACAAGTGCTACTATGCATTCTACGATCTGCACAACATGGTGCTTTCGGTGGCGGGGAACTTCGATGTGGACAAGCTCATAGAGGTCTGCGACGAACTGCTCAAGCCATGCGAGGACAAGAAGCTGGAGATACTTCTCCCCGACGAGCCCGCAGAGGTGGCACAGAAGCGCATTGAGGAAAAAGTCGGCGTCGGAGTGCCGCTGTTCTCCATAGGGTTCAAGTGCAGACCCTTTGCGGGGAAAGAGCTTGTGAGAAAGGAGCTGGCGGCGCAGTATATGCTGAGCCTGCTGGCGGGCGTCACCACGCCGCTCTACAAGAAGCTCAAAGAGGAACACCTTATCCCCTCGGGGCTCTCTAAGGAAACTTTCGACGGTAAGGGTTTTTTCGCCCTGACATTCTCGGGCGAGAGCGACGATCCCGACAGAGTGGCTGAACTTATCCTCGAAGCCGCCGAGGACGCAAAGAAGAACGGCTTTGACGAGGAATATTTCGAGCTGCTCAAAAAATCGGAGTACGGCGATCTGGTCAAGAACCTTGACAGCCCCGAGAACTGCGCGGAGATGATGCTCGACTGCTACTTCAACGGCATGGATATATTCTCGAATGCCGAGATGATACAGAGCATAACCATAGACGAGGTCTATGAGGCTCTGAACGAATTCATTGACAGCGACAAGATGAGCATTTCCATCGTTCGCTGACCGAAAGGACGGATCTGTGTGATAGGAGATCTTACAGGAATGATACAGTCCTCCGCTATAGCGAGTATGGCGGAGGACGTGAGCCGCGAGCTGAGAAAGACTATCGAGAGCAATCCCGATAAGGTCTATTTCCCGAATTTCGGCAGCTCGGACAATATACTTCGTGAGGGTATCACCCTAAACAGGGTCATGTTCAAGATACCCGGGACGAATTTCAGCATCTACTGGTACGGCTTTCTTATAGCGGTGGGCATACTGCTTGCCATGCTGTACGGCTTCCGCAAGATGAAGCCCGCGGGCATAGACCCCGACCGCGCCACCGACGCGGTGATATCGGGCTTCATCGGCGCGATAATCGGCGCGAGGGCGTATTACATCGCCTTCAACGAGGACGTATCGTGGAGCGAGTTTTTCAACTACCGCGACGGCGGTCTTGCGATCTACGGCGGCATAATCGGTGCTATAGTCGTGGGCGGGATAGTCGTAAAGCTGAGGGGCTTGAAGCTCTCGGCTATGCTCGATGTGACGGCGCCCTGCTTTCTGATCGGACAGTGCATAGGGCGCTGGGGCAACTTCGTGAATCAGGAAGCCTTCGGCTCGAACACCGACGCTCCCTGGGGCATGATGAGCTATTCGACCATGCACTACATCGGTCAGAACTTTGATGAGCTTGGCGGGCAGGTGTCCTCCTATGCGCCCGTCCACCCCTGCTTCCTCTATGAGTCCCTGTGGTGTGCGCTGTGCTTTGTGATACTCCACTTCTACTTCAAGCACCGCAAATTCGACGGTGAGATATTCCTCATGTATGCGGGACTGTACGGACTGGGGCGCTTCTTCATCGAGGGCACGCGAACCGACTCACTCTACATCGCGAACATCAAGGTATCTCAGCTCGTTGCGGGGACTTGTTTCTTCGCTTCGCTGGTGCTTATAATCATATTCAGAAGTTCAGTCAAGCGAAACGGTTACAAGTTCTTCTACCAGACCGAGCTGTCAAAGCATCAGCTTGCGGCGCTCGAAAGCTACGAGGAGGACGAGAAGCTCAAATCCGAGCTGAAAAAGAAGATCGCACAGGCTAAGAAATCGGGCGAGAGCTTCGCGGAGCTTGAAAAGGAATACGATCTGAAATTCGGCAAGACCGCCAAGGAGGAAGCCAAAAAGAAGGCAGCCGAGATAGCGGAGCAGAAGAAGCAGCTCAAAGCCAAGATCAAGGCGGCGAAGAAGTCGGGCAGCAAGGACGAGGTAAAGGCATTAAAGACCGAATACGCCCGTCAGTTCGGCGGGTATGTGTCCGAAGAAACGGACAGTTCCCCTGCGGCGGAGGGATACACCTCTATCCTTGCGGACGGTGAGAATGACGGCGATACAGCGGAAGATAACAAGGAACAGACCGAAAGGACGGAATAACAATGGGTAAGATCATCGACGGAAAACAGGTATCGGCAGAAGTAAAGGCGCGTATCGCCGAGGAAACAGCACAGCTCAAAGCAGAGAAGGGCATTGAGGTAGGTCTTGCGGTAGTCATCGTGGGCGAGGACCCCGCTTCTAAGGTGTACGTGCGCAACAAGAAGCTCGCCTGCGAAGCGGTGGGCTTCAAGTCCTACGAGTTCGCGCTCCCCGAGGAGACCACCGAGCAGCAGCTTCTGGAGCTTATAGACACCCTCAACAACGACCCGAAGGTGAACGGCATACTGGTACAGCTGCCGCTTCCCAAGCACTTGGACGACAAGGTGATAATCAACAACATAAGCGCCGACAAGGACGTTGACGCCTTCCACCCCGTAAACGTGGGCAAGATCATGATAGGCGATTACAGCTTCCTGCCCTGCACCCCGGCGGGCGTTATGGAGCTGATACACTCCACGGGCGTTGAGGTAAAGGGCAAGCAGTGCGTTGTCATCGGGCGCAGCAACATCGTCGGAAAGCCTATGGCCATGCTGCTCCTGCACGAGAGCGGCACTGTGACCATCTGCCACTCCAAGACACAAAACCTCCCCGAGGTATGCTCCCGCGCGGATATCCTCGTAGCGGCGGTCGGCAAGCCCAAGATCATCACCGCCGACTATATCAAGGAGGGCGCGGTGGTAATTGACGTCGGAATGGACAGGGACGAGAACGGCAAGCTCTGCGGCGATGTGGATTTCGAGAACTGCAAGGACAAAGCAGGCTTCATCACCCCCGTGCCGGGCGGCGTGGGTCCCATGACGATAGCCATGCTCATGCAGAACACCCTGACGGCGGCGAAGCAGCAGAACGGTCTGCTTGACAGCAAGCCCGAGGAAGCTCCCGACGGCAAGGACAGAACTGTATGGAACAAGATGTTCCTGCATACCTGATGACCGCAGGGAGATTTCTCTATGGAAGAGATATACGGCGAAATGTCCGACGAGAAGCGTGAGGAGCTTTGTCCCCACGGCGAGGACTTAGTGACCGAACAGACGCTCAACTTCATCAAGGTGACGATACGCACCCCGGGTTTTCATCTCGACCGCGAGGGTGCGCTCGCCATGTACGCCGAGAAGCTGGGCTGGTCGGCGGAAGAGGTCGATAAGTACCGAAAGCTGCTCGAAAAGGACGGGATGTAAGGCAAAACACACACTCAACCGACGGTTGGCAAGACCGAAAAAGCGCGTAATTACGCGCTTTTTTGCAAATCAACCAACGGTTCCTTCCAAAAGCTCACGTAATGTGCTACAATGAAAGCACGAAAGGAGAGGGTAGAAGGTGAGAGAATGGATCAGGTAAAGACAGGAAGATTCATAGCAGAGCTCAGAAGATCGAAGAAGATGACGCAGGCACAGCTGGCGGAGCGCTTCGGCATATCCGACAGGGCGGTCTCCAAATGGGAGACAGGGAAAAGCCTGCCCGACGCTTCCATCATGCTGGAGCTCTGCGACACCCTCGGTATCACTGTCAATGAGCTTTTGAAAGGAGAGCGTGTAGAGATGAATGACTATGTAAAGATCGCTGAGGAGAACCTGCTGGAGATGAGACAGCGGGAGGAACAGACCGCGAGGAAAATGCTGACCCTCGAATTGGTGATAGGCTTTATTTCCGTGTTCTGTCTTTTGGCGCTGATATCCTGTGCAAAATATTATGAGACAGAGCCGTGGGTCAGGGGACTGCTGATAGGCGGGGGCTTCGTGCAGTTTATGATAGCGATGTTCTTCGCTCTGAAGATCGAGACTGAGGCAGGCTATTACAAATGCCCGAGCTGCGGTAAGCGCTATGTGCCCGAATTTGGGAGAGTGGTGCTTGCGCCCCATGTGAACAGAACGAGATATATGACTTGCCCCCACTGTGGTAAACGCGGCTGGCACAAGAAGGTCATCTCGCAGACAGAAGAATAACGGCTTTGAGAGCGTGCCGAAAGGTGCGCTCTTTTTTGTCAAAAGAAAAAATTATTGCGGCGGATAATGCGATATAACGTCAGTTTTGTTTAGATGGTTGATCTTTGTCACAATTTATTTTAAAAATTTTGTGAGATTTTGCAATCTGTTTCATTCTGTTGCAGTTGCGTAACCATAGATCGCCATTTTTTTCATCTCCCAAGCATATCAAGCATCTCAAAAGGTCGTACAGATAAACAGACATCTGAAAAACTGCATTTTAACCTTTTTAGATACCAATCAAGTGTCAAAAACCCAAGAATACCAATGTCCGAAAAGGCGTACCTTTTCGGATGCACCTGCATCCATTGTAACTCCAGAGGTTGCAAGCCATCAAGAGCTAAAGGAGACAAAGATTATCTCGAATTTTGTGTATATTATCAGATACCTCTGCAATTTAGTTTTTTAAAAACCATCAAAAAAAATTTATATTTTTCTGGACGTCTCTAAATCGGCTTTTTCAAAAAAACGATTTTGTATACTATTAAAACCGCCAAAATACAGGCATAGCAGCACTTGCATCATCTGCTGGTGACAATTTCAACTGTAAAAAATCAATTAGATTTTTGAGTGTTTTTCTGGAAGTCTCAAATTTGGCTGCTCAAACAAAAAAAGCACTCAGATGCCTATCATAAGCATCCAAGTGCAATTTTTATGTGTTACTGTGTGTTTACCCTATCAAGAGCCAGCGTGTTTTTGTAATTATCATCAACGAATACCTGTGGGAAGCTTTGAGCTTTCGTGGAGTCTTTGTAGGCGTTTACCCACGCATACTTCACAGTGTCTGCCACGCTCTCATTGACAGCCTCAAAGTGTCGTTCAGCACAATTGATCTTGATAATCTCATCATCACTAAGACCGCCTGCGTCCTTATCCCACTTGGTCTCTGCGATAAAATACATTGCAAGCTCATCATCATTTTTCTGGTACACGATTGCCCAGTCGGGGGAGTAGTTGCCTGCGGGCGTTTCAATTACAAACCCACCCTTTTTAAGTTTGGTATAGAGCAGTACATTTGTGTCATCATCAAGGTGCTTCGCAAACGTAAGTTCACCCTCACTATCAAACTTGTACTTTAAGTTCATAGCACGCCTGTGAACAGGATTAGGTTTAAACAGATACCTCACTTCGCTCTCGTTTGCTATCTTATCCACCTCGAAAATATCCTTTTCTATTGCACCGATACCCGAAACAAGCTCTGCCTTGAGGAAATTCCTGCTCTTAAATGCTACAAGCTGCTCATTGATTACAGAAATAGCCTCCTCCAGATAATCTTGATTATTTATTTTGTTTCGTGCAGAAACCGATAGCTTACCCAGTATTTTTACTATTGCAAGCCTTGGCAGCATCGTGTGCATCATAATCACATTAACTATCTCGAACAGAGGGCGTTCTTCATAGGTGACAGTATGGTTGGTACTGTCCTCAACCTGTTTCTGTGTACCGCTCATCTGCATTTTACGGGAGTCATTAAAGTCAACATCTGCTTTGGTGATCTCGAACTTGATGAAGTCATTCTTTTTGGCAAGCTGATGTTCTATCTCCGACGCAGCTTTCTGTATAAAGCTGCCCTTGTCCAAAGAATAGCGGTATACTGATTTCTTTTGCAGTATTGTCAACAGCTTATGATACATTTTTGCAAATTCACCTTCAGTGACATACTTTTGTATTTCATTAGGTGTTGGTTCTTCATCACCGTTGGTGATCTCGACACGCTTGCTGCCCTTATCCTGCATTACCTTAACAAAGGATTCAATTATCTTTGCAGAGTGTTCCAGCAAAGTTGCGTCATTGAAAATAATACTAGGGAAATCCTCTGCCTCTGCGGTGAGAACTATCTTACCTGCCTTATCAATCTTTGCTGCTTTTGATGATAAAAGCTCACGCTTAAAGGCATCACAGGCTTCCTCGATCTTGTCAGCTGGCACACCTGCTTTGAGCATCGTGGTCTTAATAGCATCGGCACTTACCTCATTCTTGTTGAAGCCTATGGATTCATTGTAATCTGTTTGCAGAGTGCTTGCAAAGTGGTCAAAGTAGTCATTTGCTACAACTGTCAACTCGTTGATGTTGCTGTCATAGCAGCGTGTACCCTTTGTATCAACAGGCAAACGCAGACCTCTGCCGACTTCCTGCTTCTTGGCTATGTCGCTGCCGCCCTCTTTGAGTGTTACCAGTATGAATACGTTAGGATTATCCCAACCCTCTCGCAGTGCAGAATGTGAGAAGATAAACGACAGCGGTTCATCAAAGCTGATAAGCTCGTCCTTCTTGTTGAGGATAAGGTCAATACCCCTGTCAACATCTTCCTGTGCCTTTGCTTTAAGGCTTACGTCCTCATCATTAAGATCACTGTTCCAGCCGTCTACCTCAACCACGTTATGTTTCTTATCAACAGCAAAATAACCCTCACGCACCTGTGATACGGGAACATCGGGGTTCAGTATCGCAAACTCTTTAGGATACTGTTGCAGAATACCCATATCAACAAGGTTACGCTGTGAACGCACCTCATCGAATACCCTGTCGAAGATACGCAGATATTCACCTCTGCCGTCCTCACTGTCACCACGGACTTTGGCTACGCTATCAACGAAGAAAAGTGTCAGCACCTTTATCTTCTTACCGCTGGCAAGTATTTCTGCCTGCTTGCGGATATGCGCTCTTATGGCTATCTCCATCTGCTTTTCGACTGCGATAGAATGGTCAATTTCGTCGTTGCTCTTGCCCTTATCAAGCAGGAGAATATCACCGTCATCCTTGCTTACCTGCAAAGGCTCACCCTTGCGTGGCTGGGCTGCTATGTACCAGCCCCGATACTGTGGCAGACCTCCAGAAAGCTCCTCCAGAGAAGCATTACTGTCTACATCAAACTTACGGCAGCGAACAATATCGCCCTGCTCCTTACAGAATATCTCTATCCTTGCCTGCAAAGCAGATGTGAAGTCTACATATCGAATGTACGGAAAGTCCTTCGGTGTAAGGCTGTGTACAGTAGTTACTTTTATACCCTTGACCAGCTTTTTCTTATACGCATCATAGGAATCAAGCCTGTATATAGGATTATAGAGATTTTTGTGCGTAGCTGAATAACGCAGTATCATCGGCGGGTTAAGGTCAAGTATCGCCTGCATAGATGCTGTGACCTTTTTGCCGTTGCCGTCAAGTTTCTGCGGCTCATCTACGATTATGATAGGCGCTATGTCCTTAATATCGTCCCATACTACCACACCGCCCTCGCTTGCTTTACGCAGACGGTTCTGCTCCTTGTTGAAGCTGTGGTTGGTGATAAGCATTATAGAAAGGTCTGTGCTTTCGATCAGCTTTGCCGTTACGGTTTCGGGCGATACATTCTTATCAAATACAAAGAAATGTTCGGATATGTCGATATTATTGAACTTAGGTTTAAAGTAGTCGGCAAAAGTCTCTATCGACTTCTTCACGCCCAGCAGGATAGGGTTCGACGGAACAACTATGATAAACTTTTTGAACTGCCCGCCGAACTCGCTCCAAAGGCGCAGTATTGTTTCAAGGTACACAAAGGTCTTGCCCGTACCCGTTTCCATTTCGATAGTAAACTGCGGTATATTACCCACAATGCCGCTGTCCTTGAACAAGCCGTTGCGGTACTGCACCGCATTCAGGTTCTGCACAAGCCTTGTGCCTGCATTGAAACGCACATTTGCTTCGGGGTGACTGTTTCCGAAGCTTGCTCTTGCGGTGCTGTAAATGCTGCTGACAGCCTGACGGTCTATACCCTTTAACAGGTCGATAACAGAGTTTACAGCGTCCTCCTGGTAGTCAAGCTCTTCTATCTGAAATTTGATTTTTTCACTCAACGCTGCTCACCCCTTAAATAAACTCAACGGTATAGTTGTTGTACCTGCTCTTGCGCTCCTCCTCGGTCTGATGATTGCTGATAAGGGCAGAGAGCTTTCTGAAAGAGAAGTCCTTGAACTCGATATTGTCTCCGAAAGCACTGTCACGCAGAACAAACTTTGCAGGGGTAGGCTCTATTGCCGCCAGCTTTTCGATCAGCTCATCGGTGATCTCAGGCTCTAAGCAGACAACAACTGCATCGGCAAAGATATATGTTCTATCGCTGATGTCGGTGAGCTTTTCGATAGGCGTACTAAGCGGTATACCGTATTGACGGAGCATTATCTCATAAACAATATCCGTATCGTTATGACCGTTTGTAAAGTCAAGCAGCTCGGTATCCTCCGACATTTTGTCAATAGCCGTCAGCTCGTCATCGTCCATAAGGTTCCAGCGGATAGTCGTGCCGCCTACTTCAAAGACCTTAAAGCCTATGTCAACATCTTCGGGGCAAACATACGCATCACCCAACTCGGCTTTCTTTTCATCATTCCACCTTAAAGAGTTGCCAGCAGTTGATCTTATAGACATATATTCATTTTGTCCTGCTCTGCGTATTCTTTCTTTACCTATCTCGCAGATATTCTTATATCCTGCTTTATATGCTTCGGATTTTTCATCGCATAATTCGGGCAACTGCACAAGAATAAACTTAACCTTGCCTTTTTTGCCGTCATATACATTTTGAAAATTGTGAGCAAATACCGCATGGGCTGTAGTTGCTGAACCACTAAAGAAATCTAATACGATTGAATCACTTTCTGTTGAGATGGATATAATTTGTTTTATTACTTCCACTGGTTTTGGAAAATCAAAAATATTACTTTCAAATAAGTTCTTTATTGTAATAGTGGCTTTTTTATTACCTTCTAAATCCGTCCAAAGATTGGAAACCTGTTTAGTTCTACCTTCCAGGTAGAACTTTTGATACACTTTCCATGTGCCGTTTTCATTTTTCCAATCAATGCGGTGCTCTTTTATCAATTGTTCATACGATCAAACAGATCAGGTATGTCATCATTCGTGAGAGAGAATAATTCCAATATTTCTTCTCTATTCAGAATGTGTTCCTCACAGTAATTATCAAGCAGTTTCCGTGCGTTCATATTATTTCGGTTCCTTTCTTTGCTCGCCATATCAAAAACATTATTTCCGGTAGTAGCCATCGTTTCTTCTTGTCGTTATATACGGTCGCTTACATCGTGAAATCG
>CACZJT010000043.1 GCA_902781565.1 uncultured Ruminococcus sp. | reverse complement strand
TGCTGACGGCTCAGCAATCAAGGAAAGCGACCGCAGCCCCGGGTACAAGCACAGCTTGTACAACGCCCTGCAAGGGAGCTTGACGACGAGTGATGAGCCTTCAGTGCCGAGATTTGTCTGCTGTTCTTTTAGGGATTAGTATTACATAACGAATGCAGTCACTGACAGCATGAAGTATGAAAAAAGGCTGCATAACCACATGGTTGTGCAGCCTTATCTTCAAAGAGCTAAGCCTTTTTATCAGACCCGCCTTACGGCGGGGCATTTTTTTGTACAGTTATGTACAGATCACTTCGACAACGTGGACTCTCTGTAGATGATGTCCTCACGCTTGGGTCCGTTAGATACCATAGTGATCGGGTAGCCTATCTGCTTCTCGATGAACTCCACGTACTTCCTGCAATTCTCGGGGAGGTCTTCGTACTTGCGGATACCGCGGATATCGCACTTCCAGCCGTCAAGCACTTCGAGTACGGGTTTGCAGTTCTTCAGCTTGTGGGTGGTGGGGAAATCGGTGATGACCTTGCCGTCAAGCTCGTAGCCCGTGCATACGGGTATCTTGTCGAGATAGCCCAGCACGTCAAGCACCGTGAACGCCACATCGGTAGCGCCCTGCATACGGCAGCCGTACTTGGAAGCCACACAGTCGAACCAGCCCATTCTGCGGGGACGACCCGTTGTAGCGCCGTATTCACCGCCGTTTCCGCCGCGCTTGCGAAGCTCCTCGGCCTCATCGCCGAAGATCTCGGTAACGAATTCGCCCGCGCCTACTGCGGAGGAATAAGCCTTGCAGACAGTGATTATCTTTTTGATCTCGTAAGGCGGTATACCCGCGCCGATAGCGCCGTAAGCCGCAAGGGTCGAGGACGAAGTCACCATAGGATAGATACCGTGGTCGGAGTCCTTGAGGGAGCCCAGCTGACCTTCGAGAAGTATCTCCTTGCCCTCCTTGATGGCGTTGTTCAGGTAGAGCGAAACGTCGGCAACGTAAGGCTCTATCATCTTTCTGTAGGAAACGAGGGTGTTAAACAGCTCCTCCTGATCTATCTCGGGCTTGTTGTAGAGGTACTTTAAGAGTATGTTCTTCTGGGTGCATACGCGGGCGATCTTCTCTTTCAGATAATCCTCATCGAAAAGCTCCTGTACCTGGAAGCCGATCTTCGCATACTTATCTGAATAGAAAGGCGCGATACCGCTCTTTGTCGAACCGAAGCTTGCCTTGCCGAGGCGCTCCTCCTCGTACTGGTCAAACAGCACATGGTAAGGCATAACGATCTGCGCTCTGTCGGAAATGAGCAGCTTGGGAGCGGGAACGCCCTCCTTGACCACGTCATTGTATTCTTTGAACAGCTTGGGGATATCGAGAGCCACGCCGTTTCCGATGATATTTACGGTATTCTGCGAGAAAACGCCCGAAGGGAGAGTATGCAGAGCGAATTCGCCGTAATCGTTCACGATGCTGTGACCTGCGTTTGCGCCGCCCTGGAAGCGGATAACTATATCCGACTCCTGCGCCAGCATATCGGTGATCTTGCCCTTGCCCTCGTCGCCCCAGTTGGCGCCTACGATTGCTCTTACCATTTTAACTAATCATTCCTTTCATGTGATGCACTCGTGCATCGGTCATAGGTGATCTGTATTATTGATAGATTTTGTTTTATGCGTCGGAGAGCTGATCCTAAAAACCTACGTCATACCGACACTTTAATATGATACCACATATGGTGCGGTTTGTCAAGGGTTTTGAGAAATTTTTTCGGGGCAGAGCCGTATATTTTCAGGCTATTTCTATATACCTACTTGTTCACGGAGATCAATTCTCCAAAAACGTTCTTTGATATTTATGTATCATGCAGGGGCGCACACATATGACGGATAACAATATAGAAGTATTGCCCCAAAGCATCTCATAACGCTTCGGAACATCGTTTTTTCTGTTTGCTTAAATCAGTGTAAATTTGTTCTTGACAATGTATCTGTTGACCAAGACTGTTTTGTCTTTTAAGGGCAAATAGTCCTCGTCGGTTTTAAGATATTTACCGCCGCATTTTTGAATCACCCTGATAGAAGCAGCGTTTTCAGACATAGCATCTATCCTTATTTCAGGATAGCCTTTGGAGAATAAGTATTCTATCACACAGCGGCAGGCTTCTGTCATGTAGCCGCTGCCCCAATATTTCCCCGCCAAATTATATCCTATTACAGGAGTACCATTGACTCCTCCTAAATAACCGACCACATCTATCCCGCCGATCAGCTTATCTTCTTTCTTTAGCACTATTGCAAAATTCAGGCGTTCGGGCTTTTCATACTCAGCGATCCATACATTCAGTATCTTCTTTGTTTCCTCAATGCTTTTGTGAGTATTCCATGTGAGATATTTTGTGACTTCGGGATCGCTTGCCCAGCCGCAGAACATTTCCCCGGCATCATCTATTGTGAAAGGTCTTAAAATCAGTCTTTTTGTTTCCAAAGTCAATTTCATGCGATCCGCTCCAATTCCGATCTATGTCCGTAATAATTATATCACAACATCGAAGTGCTGTCAATAAACAGAGCAAAATTGATTTCCGTGCCTGCGCATTCACAGGGCTTGAAATCCGCAGAAAAATATGTTATAATAGTAATGCCGAATAAAGTTCGGTAAAACAGGGAAAGAACAAGGAGTTAAAATGGATACCGAAAAGATCATTGACCGCCTTACCGCGGAATTTGCCACAAAGAGAGAATATGTCTCGAACGTTATGGAAATGCTCGAAAACGGCGATACCGTGCCGTTCATCTCGCGCTACAGAAAAGAACTTCACGGGGATATGGACGTGCGTACTTTCAGCGAGAGGTACGAGTACATGAAGAACCTCGAAGCCCGAAAGGACACCGTCATCGCGGCTATCGAAGAACAGGGCAAGCTCACCGATGAGCTGAGAAAGAAGATCGAGGACGCAGAGCTTCTCACGAACGTGGAGGACTTGTATCTGCCCTACAAGCAGAAGAAAAAGACCCGCGCTTCCGCGGCTAAAGCCCGCGGGCTCGAACCCCTTGCAGACCTGCTCATGGGGGACGGCAAAGAGCCTGCCGAAACGCTTGCGGAGGGCTTTGTCACCGAGGAAGTCCCCGACTCGGCTGCGGCTTTGCAGGGGGCTTCGGACATCATCGCCGAGCGTATCGCCGAGGACGCGGACATAAGAAGCATGGTGCGGGACATGACCTTTAACGGCGGCACGATAAGCTCCGTCCGCGCCACCGAGGAGGAGACCGTCTACGAAAACTACTACGACTTTTCCTCCACCCCGAAGAGATTGCAGGGACATCAGTGCCTTGCCATAAACCGCGCCGAGAAAGAGGGCGCGCTGAAAATAAAGCTCGAATGCGATGATGAGCGCATCGTGGCTTCGATAGAGCGTAAGGCTCTGCCGAAGCGTTCGGCTTACCTTGACATACTGAACGCCGCCGCGGAGGATTCCTACAGCAGGCTCATAAAGCCCTCGATAGAGCGCGATATCCGTTCGGCTCTCACCGAATCCGCCGAGGACGGGGCTATCGTGAACTTCAAGATAAACCTCAAAGCCCTGCTCATGCAGGCGATAGTCCCCGGCAAGGTGATACTTGGGCTCGACCCCGGATACGCTCACGGCTGCAAGCTGGGTGTCATCGACGCGGAGAGCAAGGTGCTCGATACGGCGGTGGTCTATCTTCACCGAAAGGAAGCCATGTCAGCGGCGATAAAGCGGCTCTGCGACAAGTACAAGGTGGACTGCATAGCCATCGGCAACGGCACAGCCTCCCGCGAGAGCGAGGAGGTAGTCGCGGAGCTGGGTATAGACTATGTTATCGTAAACGAGGCAGGGGCTTCGGTGTACTCGGTATCCAAGCTCGGCGAGGAGGAGTTCCCCGATTTCGACACCAACGTTCGCTCGGCTATCTCCATAGCCCGACGTTTGCAGGACCCGCTGGCGGAGCTTGTGAAGATAGACCCCAAGTCTATAGGCGTGGGACAGTATCAGCATGACATCAATCAGAAGAAGCTCACCGAAGCCCTTGATGGCGTTGTGGAGGACTGCGTTAACTCGGTGGGTGTGAACGTCAACACCGCTTCTGCGGCACTCCTCGAACACATCGCAGGGCTCAATGCCACCACCGCAAAGAACATAGTATCCTACCGCACCGAGAACGGGGCTTTCCGTTCGAGGAAACAGCTCCTCAAAGTGCCGCGGCTCGGGAACAAGGCTTTCGAGCAGTGCGCAGGATTCCTGCGGGTATCGGGGGGCGACAATATCCTCGACAACACGGGCATACACCCCGAGAGCTACGAAGCCGCCGAAAAGCTCCTCGATATGCTGGGCTACACCCTCGACGATGTGGCGAACGAACGGCTCGGGGACTTCACGTCACGAGCGAAGAAGTACACCACGAAGCAGATCACCGAGGGCTGCGGCGCAGGCGCGGCTACGATGATAGACATAAGCCGCGAGCTCTGCAAGCCCGGGCGCGATGTGCGCGAGGGACTTCCCGCCCCCGTGTTCAAGCGCGGCATCATGGGCATAGACGACCTTGCGGAAGGCATGGTGCTTGACGGCACGGTGCGCAACGTCATCGACTTCGGCGCGTTCGTGGACATCGGCGTTCATCAGGACGGACTCGTTCACATCTCGGAGATCGCCGACCGCTACATCAAGCACCCCTCCGAGGTGCTGACCCCCGGGCAGAACGTCAAAGTCAAGATCATAAAGCTCGACCGCGCGAAAAAGCGCATCTCCCTCTCGATAAAGCAGGCAAAATAAGCATGACAAACGGCAGATGTACGGATTTTTGTACACCTGCCGTATCTTTTATCTTCACGCCTTCATGCGCGTCCGCCCGTCTGGGCTTTCTTGTACTGCTCGTACATGGACTTGTAGTGGAAGCGCCATATCTTCCCGACCTGCTCATAAGCGGCATCAGCCTGCTTGTCGGCGCTCATGTGAGCGGAGAGCCACTCCCTGAGCTCCCCAATGCCCTCTGCTTCATCAAGGCATGAGCTGAATATTATCGCGGGGCTGTGAAGGAACTGTT
Organism: uncultured Ruminococcus sp.; assembly: GCA_902781565.1. Lineage (GTDB taxonomy): Bacteria > Bacillota > Clostridia > Oscillospirales > Ruminococcaceae > YE71. The sequence continues at coordinate 21,762 of CACZJT010000043.1, read as the reverse complement.
CGGTGATCTTGTTCTTCGAGCCGTGAACAAGGTCTTTGAGGAGCTTCACAAGCTCGGGGTCGAGCCTGCCGCTTTCCTCATCGGGTGCGGGAAGCTCGGCTGTGAGCTGTTCAAGGCGCTCGTAATTGCGCTCGTCCCCGAAAGGCGGCATTCCCATGTCGTACCATATCGAGAATCCCTCGGAGGTAATGCCGTTGTCGTCAAGCTCCGCGATAATGGAACGCCTTTCGTTTTCGAGAATGTCCTCGGAGGGACCGTGGTCGGTGCCGAGTATCCTGTAGGAAAGGTCGGCGGTGTGGCGGAGCTGTCCCACGGTGTCGGAGAGGGATTCGAGGAATTCCCGCCTTGTGCCCGAGCCGTCCTCAAAGAGGTCGTAGAAACATTTGACATCGTAGAGGGCTTCAAGAAGCTCGTCCCGCATTTCGAGGAACTGCTCGCTTCGTTCAAGGCTGTCGGCGAAGCTGTCAAGCTCGAAGCCGAGGTGTGCCGCAAGACCCCGCTCCAGCTTGCGGAGCATGAAAGCACGGTTCTCGCGGCTGAAACAAAGGAGCTTCACAAAGGCGTCGTCGAACTCGCGGCGTATCTCCGCAAGACTCACGTCCTCGGCGAGCTTCACGGGGTCGGAGGGCGGCGCTATCTCGGCTCGCCTTGCGCGGAAGCGTGCGAACACAGGGAGCTGCACCACCGCTTCGGAAAGAATCTGCTCCTCCCAGTCGGAGGGCTTGTTTTCGAGGGCGGTTATAGCCGTCCTCACCGCGAAACTACCGTATTCCTCCGCAAGTGCCGCGTCCTCCTCGGGAGAGGGACGGGCTATCATGAGAAGCTCCTTCAGCCACTCCTCGACTATCTCGCGTATCTCCTTGATATTGGCATAGCGGGCAAGATATTCCTTTTTGAGGGTCTTTACATCGGTGACGCAGAACATCTTCCCCGCCAGCGAAGTATCGTCTATCAGTCCTCCGCCGTAGACTTCTCCCAGCAGATAGGCGCTCTTTACGTCCTCGATGAAGCTCTCGGGAGCGGCGTCATCGGAGAGCGCCATCAGCTTGTCGAGAAGTATGTACTCGAAGATCATTATGCTTTTGAGCCCGTCAAAGCACCCGTCCGAACAGCAGAATATGAGCCTGTTCGGGGAGTTTTCGAGCCTGTGGTGCAGGAAGCCCAGCTTGAAGGGGTATGCATAGGTGACACAGCCCGTCATGGTGCTGGAGCCTATCTGCTCGTTAGCGTCGAAGTCGTCCTCGACCGTATCGTCGCGGGAGAGCTGCTGCAAGCCGCCCGTGGGCGAGAGGGTATAGACCCGCGAATCCCCCGCCCATATCGCCGTGACCTCGGTGCATTCGGGGGTCTCCATATAAAGCGCCAGCGCAAGGGTCGTGGGGAGAGCCTTTATCTTCTCGGTATCGACCCCGTGTTCGGCGCATTTCTTTTTCATGAAATCGACTATGTGATGTCTGAGGGCGTAGGTCATCTCTTCGAGGTATTCCCTGCGGTCGTCGGGAGAAAGATTTTCCGCCATGAAAGTGCGCCAGTCGTTAATGACTGCCTCGTTAAAAAACTCCCTCACCGCGAGGGAACACAGCGTCGAAGCGGTCTTGGCTTCGGTCTGTTCCTCGCCGTCAAAGTTCACCTTGCCCTGACCCGAGCCGCCAAGTCCGTCACAGACCACCGCGAAGCCGTCGCAGACAAAAGCCGCGTCCTCGCCGTGACCCGCAAGATCGTTTTTCATTATAAAAGTGTTCATTTTATGTTTACTCCGAATAAATGCTTATTTCCGACAAATCTATGATTTATCGACACTTTTATTCTATCACAATTCTCCTTTTTTGTCAATATAGCTATAATACGCCCTGTTATTTTTTCGTAAAATACATAAAAATTTTCTTTTTTTGAAATATTCTATTGACAAAATACCGTTAATATGGTATAGTAAGAAACAGGGAATATGAGTGTGTTCCCGAGATCATATGCAAAGGAGAAATAGTTTATGAGATATCAGATACAGGGCTCTCCCTATCCCGTTGCGACGGTGTATCTTAACGGAGGCGAGAGTGTCAACTGCCAGAAGGGTGCTATGGTATGGATGTCCCCGAATATGGAAATGGCGACGAGCCTCGGCGGAAACGGTGTAGGCGGCGTCCTGAAGCGTGCGTTCAGCGGCGAGTCCATCTTCCAGAACACCTACACCGCCAAGGGCGACGGAATGATTACCTTCGGTTCTTCCTTCCCGGGCGATATCCTCGGTTTCAATCTCCAGCCCGGTCAGACCATTATCGCACAGAAGAGGGCTTATCTTGCGGCGGCTCCGTCCGTTTCCTTCGAGGTAGCATTCCAGAAGGTCGGCGCGGGTCTGTTCGGCGGCGAAGGCTTCATCATGCAGAGATTCAACGGAAGCGGTATGCTCCTGCTCGAGATCGACGGAAGCATAGTTGAGTACCAGCTCGCGGCGGGCGAGACAATGCTCGTTGACAACGGCTATCTTGCCGCTATGGAAGGCTCCGTGAACTTCACGATCGAGAGGATAAAGGGCGTAGGAAACGTTCTTCTCGGCGGCGAGGGTCTTACCAACGTAAAGGTAACGGGTCCCGGAAAGATCTGGCTCCAGACCATGCCCATGAACCAGTTCGTCGGCGCTATCACCTCCTTTATGCCTTCGAGGGGCTGATCTGTCATAACGATCATCAGGGCTGTCCCGATACTTCGGGGCAGCTTTTTTACGCCTATACAGTATCGGCATCACGGATATGTCATAGATCGGCGCTCGAATTTGTTCATAAAATGTATTGACAAATTAAAAGATATAGGCTATAATTATTCATGTAACGACATTATCCCGCAATTATCCAAAGGGGGAATAACAATGGATCAACTGCAAAATATCGACTGGAGCCAAATAACCTCGTTTGAACAGCTCGATGCGGAGTTCGCAAAGTTCGGCGGAGCTGTCACGGGTGCGCTGGCGGTGGGGCTGCTCATCTCCGCTTTAGGCTGCTTTTTCGGCTACAAGCTCATGAAGATATTCATAGCGATCGGAGGTTTTTTGATAGGCTGCGGGCTGGGCTACGGCGTAGTTGATAAGTTAGCAAAGAATTCGACGGTAGGCATGCTGGGCGGATTAGTATTTGGTGTGCTGTTAGCCTTTGCCGCATTCAAGCTCTACAAGATCGGCGTTTTCATAATGGGCTTCTCTAACGGCTTCACCATACCCGCCGTCGTCATCGGTGCTCTGAACGGGAGCAAGGGTACTCTCACGCAGGAACAGCTGCGCACCGCCGCCCTGCTGGGACTTGTAAGCGGCGTCATAGTCGGCATCTTCGCGGTCATCTTCACGAAACCCATGATAATCACCTCCACCGCCATCGGCGAGGGCTTTGCCTGCGGGCTTTATCTTGCTGTAATGATACATAAGAGCGTGGTGTTCCTGCCCGCGGCGGCGGCATTCATCATACTCGGGTTCATAATACAGATAAAGACCACGGGCGGCTTCCTCGAACACAGCAAAAGCTCCTCACGCCCGCCCTCACAGGGCGGAACGCCCGTGGGCTGATGATACGATACTTTGGGAACGGTCCTGCGCCGTTCCTTTTTTATTATTGATTTTCGTAAAAATACACTTGACAAACATTTAATAAAATGTTATAATAAAATTGTAGTATTGTAACACTTTATGTTAATTTTCGATAATTTCCGAAAACAGTTATGAAATGGGAGGGATTACAAGCTATGATAGATTTTTTACGCAAGGCAGCGGAAAAGATAGGCTTCATGCTTATCGCCAATTCCCTGCTTTTCACGCCGATAGTCGCTTCGGCTGACGGCAACGGTGCTGTCGGTGCCGTGGTCGGCGCGGGGCTGGGCGGGCTCATAACGGGCGGAGTGCTCGTTTCCATGAGCAAGACCAAACACAGCGCTTCGAGAGCCGAAAAATACGTTGAGGGCAACCTTGAACTGCGGCAGCAGCAGGACGTTTTCGAGCGCACCACTACCGACCGCCGCAAGATAAGCAACTGACGGAGGGCTGAACATATGGCTAACATTTCATACAAATGCCCCACCTGCGGCGCGGAGATATTCTGGAACCCGACCGAGGGCAAGTTCGTCTGCGAATACTGCGGGGACAGCTTCACTATGGCTGACATGGAAGCCAGCGGTCAGGCTGCGGGCGCGGTGGATTCCTCGAACGTCGAACATCACGAAGAGCTTATGGAGGGCGAGCAGGGGCAGGTATCCTCTACCGACGGCACGGTGGGGAACGACTTCGTGCGCTACAAATGCTCCTACTGCGGTTCGGAGATAATCACCGACAGGGCGACCGCCGCCACCGTCTGCGTCTACTGCGGCAACGCCGTTGTAATGGGCGAACAGCTCATAAACGACTTCGCCCCCGATCTCGTGATACCCTTCAAGGTCGAGAAATCGAAGGTCATGCAGGCTTTCAAGGATTTCAGCAAGAAGCCCCTCACCCCAAAGGCTTTCGACCCCGAACAGGTCGTCGAGAAAATGCAGGGCGTGTATATCCCCTTCTGGCTCTACTCGGGAGAGTGTCACGGCGTCATGCAGGCGGAGGGCATAAACAAAAAGACTCACCGCTCCGGTGACTACGAGATCACCGAGAAGAGCTACTACCGCGTAATGCGCGACGGGCGGGTGCGGTTCAGGAACGTCCCCGTGGACGGCTCCTCAAAGACCGACGACGCGGCTATGGATTCCATAGAGCCTTTCGACTACGGCGAGCTTACGCCCTTCAAGCCCGCATACCTCTCGGGATTCTTAGCGGAGCGCTTCGATGAGGATTCGGAGAAGTGCTTTGAACGGGCTGAAAAGCGCATACAGAACACCACTCTCGACCTGCTGAAACGCTCCGCGCCATACGATGAGGTAGACGTTGAGAGCTTCAACAGCAACATCAAGAAGGAAAAGCCCCTCTACGCCATGCTCCCCACATGGCTGCTCTACACCACCTACAACGGGACGAAATACTTCTTTGCGATGAACGGTCAGACGGGCAAGTTCATCGGAAATCTGCCCATAGACAAGGGCAAGCTCACGGTATTCTCGGCGATAGGCGCAGTCATCGGCGGGATACTCGGGTACATCATCATGGGATAAAAGCGGTATCATACTATACCGCGAAATTTGCATAAAGAAAGGAATAATGACTTATGGGACTTATTCGTATCGGACTGTCCGCACTGGGCAGCGCTGTGAACGATCAGCTGAAGGAATACTTCCGCTGTGACGGCATGAACAACAACACGCTCTGCATACCCGCAACAAAGGTCCTGAGGGGAAAGGCGCAGAACAACGGCACTGCGGAGTATATCTCCAGCGGCTCGGTGTTCGATGTGGCTCTCAATCAGGCGGCTCTGCTCGTAGAGGACGGCAAGGTATGGGACTTCGTTATCGCTTCGAGCAACGACCTCTGCGGTCAGTACAAGTTCGATTCAGCCACCGCTCCCTCGCTTTTCGCGGGCGGCAGCTTCAAGGATAACCTGTTAGGCTCCATCAAGGAGATAGGCGCACGCTTCGCGGCGGGCGGTCAGGCTACCCACACCATGCGGCTCGTGTACATAAACCTCCGACCCATTTCGGGCGTTCCCGTGGGCTTCGGCGGCGTTCCCTTCCGCGACGGCGAGATGAACATAACCCTGAACGCGCAGGGTCACGGTCAGATGGAGCTTCAGATAACCGACCCCGCCGCATTCTTCCAGGAGTGCATTCACGACATTTCAAGACCCTTCGTTTCCAACTCGGGCGACGGTCAGGTGCTGATAAATCAGCTCAAAGCCGACATGAAGCCCAAGTTCGGCGTGGCGATAAGCAACCTCTCCCGCAAGGGCATTCCCTACGATCAGATAATCGCCTACGGTGACGACCTCGCCTATGAGATGAACGAAGCGCTGAAAGACCGCTGGGGCAGCAAGGGCATTGAGATAAAGTCCATGCCTATCGAGCTGAACGTGGATGAGGAATCCAAGAAGCAGATAAACGAGTTCCAGCGTGCAAAGACCCTCGGCAGCAATCAGCAGATGCTCTACGCTATGGACCGCGAGTCGATAAACCGCGCGAGAGAAACTGCCGCAGGCAATTCCGCGGGCGCTATGACGGGCTTCATGGGAATGGGCTTCGTCGGCGGAAATATGCCGCAGCCCCAGATGGGTATGCAGCCGCCCCCGCAGCAGGGATACAACCCTAACGGCTATCAGAATCAGGGCTACAACCCGAATCAGGCTTACAACCCCAATCAGGCGTACAATCCCAATCAGGCATACAATCCGAACCCTCAGCAGCAGGCTGCACCCACACAGCAGGCGGGCGCTTCGGGAAGCTGGAAATGCTCCTGCGGTGCGGAGAACACGGGCAAGTTCTGCATAAACTGCGGCTCACCCAAGCCTGCTCCCGCAGCTTCGGCTGACGGCTGGGTATGCGCAAAGTGCGGCTCTGTCAACAAGGGCAAGTTCTGCATGGAGTGCGGCGCACAGAAGCCCGCCGCCGCCCCCCTCTACAAGTGCGACAAGTGCGGCTGGGAACCCGCAGACCCCAAGAATCCTCCGAAGTTCTGCCCCCAGTGCGGCGACCCCTTTGATGACAACGACGTGATCTGACCACAGACCAAACGGAATACTATAGCAATCCAAGAAAATAGCAGCATAAAGATTTCGAGAGAAAATTTCACAGTGCAAGGAAAACAAGCACAGCTTGTACAGCGCACTGCAAGGGAGTTTGACGCAGCAATGTGGAATTTTATCCGAAAGATTTGTGCTGATATTTTCTTGGATTGCTATAATAACAAAACCGATCTGTAGACTTTTGATACGGATACGCTCCGCGATGTGTCTACGGGTCGGTCTTGTGTTTTTATGCGAGGTTCAGCGTCCCTGCTCCACGCTCCTTATCTCCTCCTGCGAAGCGTTTTTGAGGGCATAGGTATCGAATGCCGGCTCGTGGGGCAGCTTTATCTCTATGGAAGTCTTGCGGTCAAATACCGCTGTACCGTGTTCCAGTGAAAAGTCAAGGACATGACCGCCCGAACGCCTGTCATCGGAGATGAAATGCAGATGCCAGCCCGGGGCATTGATGCCGTCCATGTAATCGGGGAAATACACGCATACGAGAGTGCCCGTCACGTTCTCAAAGGTGAATACCTTCTGCGTCTTGCTGAGGGATTCCTTGAGCGTGACATGATGCGCCCTGACCCCTCTGCCCGACCTTGCACACACCTTTCCGAAGCTGCCGTCTATGCGGACTATGTGCATACTGTTCAGGCTGAATTCCTCTTCTATGCGGTTGTTCAGGAACTCTTTCATCTGCTCGATATCCCCGACGGCTCCAAGCTCCGACCTGCTGTCCTCTTTCAGAAAAGCCACCGCCGCAAAGGGCACGCCCGTATCATCGGGTGTCTCGGTGACAATGCCCGAATTATCCGCTTTATAGCACCGTCCCTCCGTCACGATCATCTCGCCGTTCACGTCCTCGAAAGTGCCGAGACCTATATCACCGTGACAAAGCATCTCGCCGACGTTTATCACAGCCCTCGAATACCCGAGTGCCAGTGCCTGCAAAGTCGATACCTGAAAAATCATACTGTTATCCCTGAAACCGTTATCCATAATCACCGCTCCTTTACGATCTTTTCCCATTGTACGGAAATCCGTTTTTATTATAGCACATCTATCATAAATTGTCAAGAACCGTTTAAAAACCGACCTCCGTTCGCGGAAGCCTCGTCTTGTAAAAATTCGCGCAATCCATTGACAAATATAAGGGATTATGTTATACTAAAGAGGTGACAATAAGCATTGCGGGCGTGTGTTCTGCCTGCATTTTTTATATCGGAAGTGAAGCAGATGGATATTGAAAGACAGAAAGCGGCGCCTGTCTACGAGGCGCTTGAAAGATTCAGACGGCAGAGAGTAGTCCCCTTCGATGTGCCGGGACACAAGCGCGGACGGGGCAATCCCGAGCTGGTGAAGCTCCTCGGGGAACGGTGTGTGGGGCTGGACGTAAATTCCATGAAGCCCCTCGATAATCTCTGCCACCCCGTTTCGGTCATATACGAAGCGGAACAGCTTGCGGCGGACGCTTTCGGGGCGGCTCACGCATACTTCATGGTGGGGGGCACTACCTCGGCGGTGCAGAGCATGGTACTGACTGCCTGCAAAGCCGGGGACAAGATAATTCTCCCCCGAAACGTACACAGGAGCGTCATAAACGCCCTTGTGCTGTGCGGCGCGGAGCCCGTATACGTCAATCCCGAGGTGGATAACCACATCGGCATAGCCCTCGGAATGGAGATATCACAGGTCGAGGACGCTATACTCAAACACCCCGACGCCACGGCGGTGCTGGTGAACAATCCCACCTACTACGGCATATGCTCCGACCTGCGGTCTATAGTTCGGCTCGCCCATGAGCACGGCATGATGGCGCTGGTGGACGAGGCTCACGGTACACACCTTTACTTCAACGAGAGCCTGCCCGTTTCGGCAATGGAAGCGGGTGCGGATATGGCGGCGGTGAGTATGCACAAGTCGGGCGGGAGCCTTACCCAAAGCTCCCTGCTGCTTCTCGGTGAGGGGGTCAACACCCGCTATGTGGAGCAGATAATAAACCTAACGCAGACCACGAGCGCCAGCTACCTCCTGCTTTCGAGCCTTGATATATCACGGAGAAATCTTGCTCTGCGCGGCAGAGAATCATTCGAGAAAGTCAAGAACATGGCTGAATACGCCCGTGAGGAGATAAACTTCATCGGGGGGTACTACGCCTACGGCAAGGACCTTGTGAACGGGAGCAGTATCTATGATTACGACGTCACGAAGCTCTCGGTATACACGAGAGACATCGGGCTCACGGGCATAGAGGTCTACGACCTGCTCCGTGACGAGTACGACATTCAGATAGAGTTCGGGGACATCGGGAATATCCTCGCATACATCTCGATAGGCGACCGTATACAGGACATTGAGCGGCTCGTGGGAGCGCTGGAGGACATCAAACGGCTCTACTCAAAGCCAACCTCGAAGCTCCACAACGCGGAGTACATCACGCCGATCGTCGCGGCTACGCCCCAGAAGGCTTTCTACTCCGAAAAAGAGCTTATCCCCATACGTCAGACCGCAGGGCGCATATGCGGCGAGTTCGTCATGTGCTACCCCCCGGGGATACCGATACTCTCCCCCGGGGAGATGGTGACAGAGGAGATCATCGACTATATCCTCTACGCGAAGGACAAGGGCTGCTCCATGCAGGGACCCGAGGACGGTACGCTCGAAAAGCTCAACGTGATAATCGAATGAGGAGGGCTGACCGTGGATAATGATGAAGCAAGGGAACCGAAACGATACAACGACGAGGAGTTCTACGAGTACCTCGACAGCAATGACGTAAAAGCGGAGCTTATCGACGGCTTTATCATCGTTGATATGGGACAGCCATCGCCTTTACATCAGAGACTTTCATTTCTGTTCACCATGAGTATTTACAATTTCATAAAGAAAAACAAAAAAAGATGTGAAGCGTATCAGGAAACGGAAGTCCGCTTCGACAAGGATAACGTGGTCGTTCCCGATGTGTTCGTGACCTGCAAGCCCGAAAACGTGGACGATAAGCGCATGAACGGCGCTCCCGAGTTCATCATCGAGATAGTGTCGGGGAACCGCTTCAGCGACTATGCAAGGAAGCTAAACCTATACAAAGAGCAGGGCGTGCGCGAGTATTGGATCGTTGACCCGAAAAAGGAGCAGGTCACTGTGTGGTTCTTTGAGGACGAGGGATCTCCGTATTTTTACAGATTTGACGAAGAGATAACCGTGCGAATGACCGAAGGGAGCGAACCGCTCACCATAAATATAAAGGCGCTCCTTGCGCCCGACAACACATAAGAGGGTGATAAATTGGACTTTTGGTTTTCGGAATACCATACCGATAATGTAAAGCTGTCGATAAAGGTGAAAAGACAGCTGTTCTCGGGGGAGAGCGATTTTCAGAGGATAGACGTGTTCGATTCGGAGGAATTCGGGCGATTCCTTACCTCCGACGGGAGCGTTATCTTCTCCGAGAAGGACGAGTTCACATACGATGAGATGATAGTTCATGTGCCGATGGCGGTACACCCGAACGTCAGAAAAGTCCTCGTTATAGGCGGCGGGGACGGCGGGGTTGCCCGCGAGCTGGGGCATTATGAGGAGATAGAGGAGATAGACGTGGTAGAGCCCGACGAGCTTTTCGTAAAGGTCTGCCGCGAGTTCTTCCCCGACAACGCCTGCGGGCTGGACGACCCCCGAGTAAGACTGCACTACCGCGACGGACTGCGCTTTCTGCGCGGCAAGACGGGGGAATACGATCTCATCATAAACGACAGCACCGACCCCCTGGGACACACGGCGGGGCTGTTCACGAAGGAGTTCTACGGGAGCTGTTACAAGGCGCTCAAGGAGGACGGCATAATGGTCTATCAGCACGGGAGCCCCTTCTTCGACGAGGACGAGGAGACCTGCCGCGCCATGCACCGCAAGGCTTTCCGCTCCTTCCCCATAAGCCGCGTGTATCAGGCGCATATACCCACCTGCCCCTCGGGGTACTGGCTGTTCGGGTTTGCAAGCAAGAAGTACCACCCCATAAGCGACCTGGACGCGGGGCGCTGGCGGGAAAGGCACATCAAGACATGGTACTATACCACGAACCTCCACACGGGGGCTTTCATGCTCCCCCGCTACGTGGAAGACCTCCTCGAGGAAGAGGAAGGGCGCGGCTCCTGACAGCGCCATACATCAGCGTACAGACAGCCGACATTACTGCTCGTAGCTTGAAAACCGCGTAATACCGTCGTTTTTCGGTGAACCGCCACAAAAACCACAAAATCCATAGTATTCCGAAAAATGATATAGGGGAAACGGGCGTTATTTATTTTCGTTTGCAGCGACATCCCGTATCGTTTCCCCACTTGAAATGGTGAATAAAGAAAAGTGAATAAGAGGTGTTTTAAATGCAATATCCGCATATAGGTGTAGAGCCCGCGGCGGCTCTCATGACCATGATAGCATTCGGGCTTATATTTCCCATAGGAATGCTCATATTCTGGAAGATAAAGAGCAAACAGCCCATATCGGTATTCATCTGCGGCGCGGTGATATTCTTCGTGTTCGCGGGATTACTTGAATCGGGACTGTTAGGCGTACTGACCGCCTTCGTCAAACCCTTTGCGAAGCTCTTAGAGGACAGCACGCCCGCTTACGTGGCGATAGGCGCTCTTGCGGCAGGACTGTTCGAGGAAACGGGACGGTGGCTCGCTTTCAAAAAGTTCCTCAAAAAGCACACCGACCGCGATGCTTCCATAGCCTACGGCATAGGTCACGGTGGATTTGAAGCCATGTTCGTGCTGGTTTTAAGCAGCGCTTCAATGCTCATGTACACGGTAATGATAAACTCGGGACAGTTCGGAACTCTCGTAGATCAGATAGCCGCCACCAGCCCCGATCAGGTGGAAACGATAAAGGCTATCCCCGATCAGATAGCCGCCATGAGCATGACCTCGGTGATCCCCGGGCTCGTAGAGCGCATAAGCGCCATGATGATACACATTTCACTCTCTATGATAGTTTTCTGCGGCGCAAGGATAAAGGGCAAGGGCTATATGTACCCCCTTGCGATACTTCTCCACGCCCTCATTGACGTTCCTGCGGCTATGTATCAGAAGGGCGTCATCACAAACATAGTTGTCTTTGAGATATGCTTCTTTGCTGCGGCGGCGGTCATGCTGGTGCTGGCTTACAAGATAGTCTACAAGGGCATGATGTCGGGGCTTGTGACCGAGCGCAAAGGCGCGGAAGATTTCCCAATGTACGTAGAGAAAGACCCCGAAACTCCCGCCAACGGCTGAGAATACAGCCTTTGAAACACACATATCATGCAGGGACGAAACTGCGCGTGCCTTCTACGCATTCTCATTTTCTATGGTTTTTGTGGTTTTTGTGGCGGTTGACCGAAATAGCACGTAATTACGCGGTTTTCAGGCAACATGACACCATGTCGGCTGTCTGTACGCTGTGTCTGCGACCGCCGGAACCGACCACTGACCTCAAAACACTGTTTGCTTTGAAAGAGTTGAGATACAAATGATCGACAGAGCGCTTTACGAGCGCAAAAAGACACTGCAAAGAGCGCGTAATGCCCTGCGGAAGCTCAAAGGCGCGGAGACGCTCGAAGCAGACTGCCTTCCCGAGCTTGACGGCATTTTCGGCAGACTGCGTGAACTCGGTTTTTGCTAGAATGACAGACCGCCCGATAACGCGCTCCCCTGCGGCTCTTCGGATACCGATATCGCCGAGTGGATAAGCATATGTATCAATGCGGAGACAGGCGCGGAGTATTATCTTTTATATGAAAATATTGCTTTTAAGATACGCATATCCGAGCCCTCTGCGGCGGTCATGAGCCTTTGGAGCGCTTATGGAAACTGTAAGGGGTTCACGCTTGTTAGTATTGATAAAACAAAGGTATATGACTTAGGCTGCGATTCGCGAGACGAGAATAATTATCTGTTTGACAAATATCTATTATAACGGAGGTATAAATATATGAAACTACTCGTAATAGGCTGCGGAGGCGTTGCCACCGTTGCGATACACAAGTGCTGTGAGAATCCGCTCTTTACGGAGATATGCATTGCGAGCCGCACCGAATCAAAGTGCGTAGACCTCGCCGACAAGCTCCGCGACAAGACAAAGGCGACCCTCACCACCGCTACCGTGGACGCCGACAACATCTACTCCCTCACCGCCCTCATGCGGGAATTTCAGCCCCATACGGTGCTGAACGTGGCGCTTCCCTATCAGGACCTGACGATAATGGACGCCTGCCTTGAATGCGGGGCGAATTATGTTGACACCGCCAATTTCGAGCCCGAGGACACCGACGACCCCGCGTGGCGTGCCACCTACGAAAAGCGCTGCAAGGAGGAGGGCTTCACGGCTTACTTCGACTACTCATGGCAATGGGCGTATCACGAGCGCTTCAAGAAGGCGGGGCTCACAGCACTTCTCGGAACGGGCTTCGACCCCGGCGTTACGCAGGTGTTCACCGCCTACGCCCTCAAACACTACTTCGACGAAATACACTACATCGACATTTTAGACTGCAACGGCGGCGACCACGGCTACCCCTTTGCGACCAACTTCAACCCCGAGATAAATCTCCGCGAGGTGTCCGCTAACGGAAGCTACTGGGAGGACGGTCACTGGGTCGAAACAAAACCTATGGAGATAAAGCGCGTGTACAACTTCCCTGCCGTCGGCGAAAAGGATATGTACCTGCTCCACCACGAGGAGATAGAATCGCTGGCAAAGAATATCCCCTCTGTCAAGCGCATACGCTTCTTCATGACCTTCGGGCAGAGCTACCTCACACACATGAACTGCCTGCAAAACGTCGGGATGCTCTCGACCACACCTATCAATTTCGAGGGTCATGAGATCGTTCCGATAAAGTTCCTCAAAGCCCTGCTCCCCGACCCCGCGACACTGGGTCCCCGCACAGTCGGCAAGACCAATATCGGCTGTATTTTTAAGGGCGTGAAGGACGGCAGGGAGCGCACCGTCTACATCTACAACGTCTGCGACCATCAGGAATGCTACAAGGAAACGGGCTCACAGGCGATAAGCTACACCACGGGCGTTCCCGCGATGATAGGCACCGCTATGGTCGCAGGCGGCACATGGAGCGAAGCGGGCGTGTTCAACGTGGAGGAGTTCGACCCCGACCCTTACATGGAAGCCCTGAATCAGTACGGTCTGCCGTGGGTGGTCGATGAGCACCCCGCATTGGTCGATTGACATGATAAAGACGATAAGTCCCGTTTTCGGGACTGTTGACACCCCCTGCTACGTCCTTGACGAAGCGGCGCTGATACGAAATCTCGGGATACTGCGTGAGGTGAAAGAACGTGCAGACTGTAAGATACTCCTTGCGCAAAAGGCGTTCTCCATGTTCGCGGTGTACCCGCTCATATCGCGTTACCTCGACGGCACGACAGCCAGCGGGCTTTACGAAGCGCGGCTCGGGCATGAGCATTTCGGCGGCGAGGTACACGTTTTCTCACCCGCCTACAAGCCCGACGAAATCGCGGAGCTTTCGCACATAGCCGACCATATCGTGTTCAACTCCCTCGCACAGCTGTACAAATATAAGGACAGCTGCGGAACTGCGGGGATAGGTCTGCGGGTAAACCCCGAATGCTCCACCCAGGAGCACGGCATTTACGACCCCTGCGCGGCAGGCTCACGGCTCGGGGTAACACTTGCGCAGTTCGACCCCGAAGCGCTCAGATTCGTGGAGGGACTGCACTTCCACACCCTCTGTGAGCAAAATTCCGACGCCCTCGAAGTCACGCTGAAAGCCTTTGAGGACAGGTTCGGGAAGTATCTGCACGGGCTGAAATGGGTCAATTTCGGCGGCGGACACCACATCACTCGGGAGGACTACGACCGCGAACGGCTCATACGTCTTGTGTCCGAATTCAAGGACAGATACGGTGTCGAGGTCTATCTCGAACCCGGGGAAGCCGTGGCTTTAAACGCGGGATATCTCGTCACAGAGGTCATGGACATCGTGCATAATGGGCTTGATATCGCTGTCATGGACGCTTCGGCGGCTTGCCATATGCCCGATGTGCTTGAAATGCCCTACCGCCCGCCGCTGTACCTTTCGGGTAAAGAGGGAGAAAAACCGTACACTTACAGGCTTTCCTCCCGCACCTGCCTTGCGGGGGATATCATCGGCGATTACTGCTTCGACAGTCCCCTGAAAGTCGGCGACAGGCTCTGCTTCGAGGACATGGCAATATACTCGATGGTGAAAAACAACACCTTCAACGGTATGCCCCTGCCCGACATCGGCATACTGCACACGGACGGGAGCTTCGGGCTTGTGAAACGATTCGGGTACGAGGATTTCAAGGGGAGGCTGTCATGAGCATCAGCACACCGCGCGGGCAGGGCTTTAAAATGCCCGCCGAATTCGAGCCGCATGACGGCACGATAATGATATTCCCCGAGCGCCCGGGGTCATGGGTGTACGGGGCTGTACCTGCAAGGAAAATTTTTGTACAGATGATATCGGAGATTGCAAAGCACGAGCGTGTTTTCCTTGCAGTAAGCGAGGATTCCCGACCCGAAGCGGAGCGTATGCTTGCAGGTGTACAAAATATTTCCCTGTTAGACATACCCACCGACGACGCATGGGCGCGTGACACCGCCCCCACTTTCGTCCGAAACGAAAGCGGCGAAGTCCGCGGGATAGACTGGCAGTTCAACGCATGGGGCGGCACCTTTGACGGGCTTTACGCCCACTGGGAGCGCGACAACGCCTTCGCGGGGGAGGTCTGCAAACGGCTGGGATATGAGCGCTTCGATAAACAGGACTTCGTGCTGGAGGGCGGCTCGATACACTCCGACGGCGCGGGGCTCCTCATGACCACTGAGAGCTGTCTTTTGAGCCCAGGACGCAATCCTCACATGAGCAAAGCCGAGATAGAACGCACCCTACTCGAATACCTCGGCGGGGAGCGGGTCATATGGCTCCCGAGGGGGATCTGGGGTGACGAGACTAATGAGCACGTTGACAATGTGTGCGCTTTTATCCGCCCTAACGAAGTCGTCCTTGCATGGACGGACGACAAGTCCGACCCGCAGTATGAGCTTTCGGCGGCGTGCCTTGCGACCCTCGAAAGTGAGGGCGTTACCGTCCACAAGCTGCCAATACCGTGGGTGCCTGTGCGGATAACACAACGCGATCTTGACGGCTTCACATTCGAGGAGGGCGAGGACGTTCGTGAATTCGGGGAACGGCTGGCGGCGAGCTACGTCAATTTCTACTTTGCGAACGATATCATACTTCTGCCGCAGTTCGGGGGCATGAACGAAAGCTCCGACAGGCAGGCAGTCCAAATTATCGGACAGCTCTGTCCCGACAGGGAGATAGTCCCTATCCCCGCGAGGGAGCTTATCATAGGCGGCGGAAATATCCACTGTCTGACACAGCAGATACCGAAAGGAGCCATGAAATGGGTAAAATAAAGGTCGCGGCTGTACAGATGAACTGCACCCGCGAGGTGTCGGAGAACATCGCGCACGCCGAACAGCTCGTCCGCAGAGCGGCTGCCGAGGGTGCTGAGATCATACTTCTGCCCGAGCTTTTCGAGCGGCAGTATTTCTGTCAGGAGCGGCGCTACGACTACTACGCCTTTGCGAAGCCCACTGCCGAAAACGAAGCGGTGAAGCACTTCCGCGAGGTCGCGGCGGAGCTGGGAGTGGTGCTTCCGATCAGCTTCTACGAGCGGGACGGGAACGTGCTTTACAACAGCTGTGCGGTCATTGATGCGGACGGGACTGTTCCCGGCGTTTACCGCAAGACCCACATACCCGACGACCACTACTATCAGGAGAAGTTCTACTTCACTCCCGGAGACACAGGCTTTCGCGTTTGGAACACCCGCTTCGGGCGAATCGGCGTTGGGATATGCTGGGATCAGTGGTTTCCCGAGACAGCGCGTGCGCTCGTTCTCAACGGCGCACAGCTCCTGCTCTACCCTACCGCCATCGGAAGTGAACCTATCCTTGACACCGACAGTATGCCCCACTGGCGGCGCACCATGCAGGGGCACGCGGCGGCGAACGTCGTCCCCGTCATAGCGGCGAACCGCTACGGGCTCGAAAAAGTCGTGCCCTGCAAGGAGAACGGCGGACAAAGCTCGGCGCTTGAATTTTACGGCTCCTCGTTCATCACCGATGAAACGGGGGAACTGATCGTACAAGCCGAGCGAAGCGGCGACGCGGTCATTTCCGCAGAGCTCGACCTCGCGGAAGCGGACACCGCAAGACTCGAATGGGGCTTGTTCCGCGACCGCCGACCCGACAGATACACCGTCCTCACAAGCAGATAAAGCAGCTCCCCGCGGCGTTCGTAACGAACCTCGCGGGGAGCTTTCGGTATATTTTGGAGATATCTTATTATTCGGCTGTGAACCTCGCCCACTGATACTCGGCGGTCAGCGGGGTCGTGCCGTCGTACTTGCCGAGCCAGCTGTCAACGCCCTTGCCGTTCCAGACGTTCATCATGAGCTTTCCGGGAGTGGTGGGGATATTCTCTTCCGCCTTGTGGACTTCCACGCCGTCCACGTACCATGTGATCGAATCGGCTTTCCACTCGAACCCGTAGGTGTGGAAATCTTCGGTGGCGTCAAAGCCGAGGTCGCAGATATGCTCGTGGTTGCCCTTGCCGTCGGTGAAGTAGTTGAACTGCACCTTCGTGGTGTCCTTGCCCAAGAACTCAATGTCTATCTCGTCCCAGGGGTTGCTGTCCGAGGGTCCCGTATAGGTGAAGAACGAGGACACGACGCCCGTGTTCTTGATAGGCTTCATGCTGACCTCGTAAAGACCGTAGCCGTAGAAATCGTTGGTGCGGTACTCGGCGGCGTTGTACTCATCGGGGATAATGGAATCTATCGTGAGCTTCATCACGCCGTCCTCGAAGGCGACGTTGCGCTTCTTCCAGGTGCAGTTGAACATATTGCCGTTCGACCAGCCGTCCGAGCACATAAACTTGTCGCTCTCGCCCTTGGAGAAGTCCCCGAGGAGCGTATAAGGAGAATCCTCTTCCTTCACCGCAGGCTGTTCCTCGACGGGAGCTTCGGTCTCCTGAGTGGTTTCGGCAGTCGTTTCGGCGGCTGTTGTCTCTGCGGGGGAGCTGTCGCCCGTCCCGCTGTTCCCGCAGGAAGCACATACCGACAGAGCCGTAACAAGTGCAAACAATAAAGCAGTTATTTTTTTCATGATTTTAACCTCCTAAGGCAGTCACTGTTTCCTTCAATGACTAAATTATACCTCAAAGGAAGATATTTTTATATCATTTTTGTGTCTTTTATATCGGATATTTAACCTGTTATTATCCGACCTTTCAATCATCATCCTCCGAATGTCCCGCTTCCCTGCCCTCGTTCCACTTCATGCGGAAGAAGTTCTCACGATACTGCTTGGGTGTCATGCCCGTGTGTTTCTTGAAGCTCGAAATAAAATGGCTGTGTGAGCTGAAATTCAGATAGTTCCCGATGTCGAGGGGAGAGTATTCCGAGAATTTCAGCATATTCTCCGCCGCTTCAATTCGCCTTGCCATAATGTATTCGGAGATCGTCACGCCGACCTCTTTCTTGAACAGCTTCGAGAGGTACTGGGAGGTAAGCCCCAGCTTTTCCGCAAGCTCCTGTACCTGTATGCCCTTGTAGATGTTCTCATAGATCAGGTCAAGACACATTATGACGTGCTTCGAGTAAGCGTCCCCCGAGTTGACCTTGCGCATACGCTTGGCGTATTCGAGGAACATCTCGCGGTGTATCTGTCCCAGCTGTTCGGCAGAGGTCGCGGTGTCAAGGCGGTTTATGTAGATGTCGCTTATGGTGTACGAAGTTTCCATAGGCATACCCGCTTCGATGCAGAACCTTGCTATCAGTGCGATCGTTATAACAAGATGATACTTGATATTCCTGATAGGGTCACGGCTCAGCTTACCGTAGCCCTCGACTGCGAGTGGGGTGTAAAGCTCCTTTACCCGCTCGATATCCCCCGCGCTCACCGCGGAGTAGAACTCCAGCTCCTTCTCATAGGGGGAATGGAGCAGACCGTTTTCCCGCTGGACAAATTCTCTGTAAGACAATTCCTTATTTATGCTCATAAGCTCACCGTCCTGTTTCAATTATACCACAAGATTACTGTAAATTCAAGTAAGCGAGGATATTTCTATGCGGCAAAGCGGTATGCCGTAAATGCATACCGCCCGCCTAAGGTTAAAATAAAATAAATTGAAGGAACAGCTTAGTTCATTTTGCTCTGAGCTTCGTCGAGCAGGAAATCTATAGCGTTCTTGTTCTCGGAAACCGTCTGAGCCCAGGTCTTTGTTTCGGCGGGGTTCATGGCGTTCTTGATAACGTTATCGGTTATGCTCGAAAGGTCGGTTGAGATGCCCTGTGCGAACTCAAATACGGGGTGCTCTGCGGCAGCCTTGTAGATCGTCTCGCGCATATCGAGCATTTCGTCAGTCCAGCCGTAGTCGTCCTTGAACTGGTCTATGGTTATCTGATGAGCCGCTTCGTCTATCTCGGCGTAGCGTGTGCAGTCGAGCCATGCCGCAACGCCCTCGGGGTTCTTGGCGCCCGCGCAGATGCAGAAACCGTGAACTCTCGACGGAACATACATGGTGTCGCCGTCAGCCGCGCAGGGTACGGGTACGAACATTACCTCGCCCGCGGAGATATCGCCGTAAGGCTCGGTAACGCTGGGAGCGTCCTCGATAGCCCACAGTCCGATAGGATAGAACAGCGTAAGTCCCGAAGCAATGCCCGTGCCGAATACGTCGCCGCGTACCTTCCAGTCATGCTCGTGCTTGGGATATACGACGCCGTTCTTCTGGAGGTCGTACATCATGTTCTGAGCCTTTTCAAGCTCGGGAGCGTCTATGTTGTTGACGATCTGACCGTCCACCATGTCGATGAGGGGCAGACCCGAGGATTCGGTCAGCGCGTTCTCGTAGTACCAGCCGTCGAGAGCGAACTTATCCGCTTCCGCGTCAGTGAACTCTATGCACATATCCGAGAAGGTCTTCCAGTTCCACTCGCCCTTTGCAAACAGCTCGGCGGGGTCGTCAAGACCGTTGTCCTCGATGACGTTCTTGTTGTATATCCAGATATAGCTGGGGTCAACGCGGGATACCGCAACATAATGACCGTCCTTGTATCTGAACTTATCGTTCGCAGCCTTTACATCAGCCCAGAGGGGGCTGTCGAAGTCGATATAATCATCAATGGGCTGTATCATGCCCTTGATAGCACCTCTCGGGAAGTAATCCATATCGTCCGCAGGGATAAAATCTGGTGAATCCTTCGCCATGATACGTGCGGCGAGGTCGTCGAACTTAGTCTCCCATGTGGTCTGGCTCCACTTGATGACGCCGTTGTACTTGGACTTAAAGAGCGAGAGATCGACGCCTATGTCCTTATCCGCCGAAGCCGTGGGATTGATGTCCCAGTGGCAGAACCAGTCAATGGTGTTGTTCTCGAGCTCACGGACTTCCATTTCGCCCGCAAGTCTTTCAACTATGTCCTGCTGGCTCTCTTCGAGCTTCTTTTCGGGCATTGAAGAGCTGTCAACCGCACCCGCAGTACTTCCCGTGCTCGAGGCATTGTCAGAGGAACTTCCGCAGGAAGCCATCGCCAGTGCTGTGACAAGAGCCAGTGCTCCCGCAGTTATACGCTTTGCCTTAGTCATTATTGTCCCTCCTCTTGGTAACAACTATGCCCGCAAGTGCAAGAGCCGTGAAGCCGAAGCCCAGTGTCTCGCCTATACCCGTATCGGCGCTCTGAGTAGCGTCGGAAGCCGTGCTGTTGTTCTCGGCAGCCG
The DNA here is from genome assembly GCA_902781565.1 of uncultured Ruminococcus sp. Lineage (GTDB taxonomy): Bacteria > Bacillota > Clostridia > Oscillospirales > Ruminococcaceae > YE71. Next base: position 1,318 of record CACZJT010000043.1, on the reverse strand, counting down.
CGGAAGCCTTGGAATCGGCGGAAGCGCCTGTGGTAGTAGTGGTGGTAGAAGCAGCTTTCGTAGTAGTAGTGGTACCTGTCGCAGTGGTGCTCGCAGCCTCGGTCTTGGAGGAAGAATCGGTCTTGCTCTCAGCAGACTTGACGTCTGTATTCTCAGCCTTGCTCTCGGTCTCGGAGGAGGTAGTATCGGCAGCCGCCGCTGTGTCGGTAGTTCCCGCATCTACTGTATCGGCGGTGCTGCTTGAATCGGTGGCACTGCTCGAATCTGTTGTGCTGCCGGAAGTGGTGGTGGAAGAACCGCCGTTCGTCGTGCCATCAGCCTTGCTCTCGTCAGCCTTGGACTCGTCCGCCTTCTTCTCTTCCTCGGATGAGCTGTCAGCCTCGGGAGCGGGGGGCGCACCGAAGTCTATCTTGATGTGGAGCGTGCCGCCCTTGAAGTTTCCTGCCTGATCTGTGCCCTCGATCTCGGAGCAAGCGGCAACGTCATTCGTATCATCGGGAGTGGGACGAACAACTATTCGTGCATCTTTGACATCGGCATCCTTCTTCTCCGGGAATACGTCCAGTTCGGTGATGCTCTTGATGGAATCAAGCTCTATAGTGCTGCCGTCCTTGGGAGTGAAATCGGCTTCAAGTATCTCCACATCGTAAGGATAGCTGTCATTCGGAAGGTTGCAGATCATGAAACCCATCATACCCAGTGTATTGTCATGATTGTTTCCGTCGGCATCGGTAGCGCCGAAAGTCAAGCCCTCACTGATGTCAAAGGACGCTTCAAGGATACCGTTCTCGTCTATGTTTCCGATATCGTCATACTGGTTCCAGCCTGTCCAGCCGCCGTTCATGTAGAAGCCGATAGCGCAGATCGAGTACCATGCGTCATTCTTCTCGGAATCCGTTTCGCTCGGATAAACAACGTCCGAGAGCTTGGTAGCCGAAGCCGTTACGCTGAAGCAGGCTGCTGCCAGTGCGATCGCGGTCATGCCCGCGAAGATCTTTCTCATTTTCATAGTAGATTCCTCCAATTATTTTATTCTTTCGGGAGAACACCTCTGTTCTTACCGTTCCGAATCATATTATAATACATTTTAAGATATTTATATATAAGATTTATAACTTATATATCAATTTCATAATCTATTACTAAGGTTATCCAAATCAGAGATATTTTACCAGTTCATCTATGACGGGCTTCATTCTTTCGTCCGAAAGTCCGAAGTCCATTTCCTTGTAGCTCCACGCCGCACGTCCGATGCCGAACTTCTCGAAAACGCTGTTTATCATCTTGAACCATTTGAGTGTATCCTCGGGAGCCGCCT
>CACZJT010000042.1 GCA_902781565.1 uncultured Ruminococcus sp. | reverse complement strand
CGTTCTTTCGGTGATCTCGTAGACCATACGAATGGCAAATTTTCCGTCTTTTCCAGTTTCAAAATTCCGCCATGTACTGCCGATATAGACCGTTTTTCCTTCACGGGGATGTTTCACATTTCTGCATACGGTTTTTAATTCTTCGGCAATCGCACAGCGGTCTTCACGGCGAAAATTATGCTTGATCAGGAATTTCAGCTGCGGATCATTCCAATGGAGAAGCAGCATATTTTCAAGCGCGTCATTGCCGGAGTCCATGCGGAAAAGCAGCGTTTTTTTCGTCATCTGCTTTGCTGCTGCGATGGTTTCCGCGAGAAATTCCGGCGTGCCGCTCTGACAATGCTGCCTGCCCTCACGAAGCTCTGCATTGCAGAGATACCCTTCAGTTCCGATGTAGGCAAAGATCGGTGCATAGCCGTCAAAATTCTTATATGTTCTGGAAACACCGGCTTTATGACTGCCGGAATTATCGAACGGAGAAACATCAATATCTACCGGAACACAGCCGTTTGCAAGCGGCGATGGCTCATAGCCGCAGGAAAGAAACATATCAACATTGCCGGCGAGAATTTGCTGATCCATCGATGTACCGATGCCGTCAAGACGATTACGGAGTGAGGATTCCGATGGAATACCATAAGCAATTCCGAGCGCGATCTTGTAGAATTCCTCGTCCTTATGAAACTCATTGACGTTCTCAAAGTCCGATTTTCCGAGCGACAGCAGACCGATCATAGTCAGAAGGATATCGCCGTTTTTGATCTGCGGCTGAGAGCGCTTTTCCGTCCGCATACGGTTTGCTTTTTTGATCAGATTCGACTTGCCGAGCACCTGTCCCACCAGCGACAATCCGCTCGGTGTGATCAGTCTTTCATCGCTTACAACATACTCAATTTTCCGCATTTTTGTTTTCACCCTCTGGGTGCTGTTTGCACAGCGTTTTTGTTATCTCTATTATACCATATTTACGCTGTTTTGTACAGTACTTGATGGGTTCAGGTTTGCGGAATCAGGGGATTAGTATTATTTCTTACCGACCGATGCTCCGGGAACCTTAACGGTCTTTTTTACGGTCTTTTTTACGGTTTTCTTTGCCGTCTTCTTTGCGGACTTGTTCAAGGGCTTATCCGCACCCTTTTTGACCGCCTTGACCGCCTTCTTAACGGGCTGTTCCGCTTCCTTTGCAGGTTGTTCGGTCTGCTTCACGGGCTGTACCGCCTTGGGAGCGATGTTCTCCAGTATATCGTTGCCCTTGTCGAAATATTTGAGCCTGTAGTGTCCCTTTTCGTTTTTCGGCTCGTTCCTGTACTCTCTCAGACAGCGCAGTGTGGAGGTCTTCCCTGTGTCCTGCTTCACCGAACGTATGCGGTCGGTGGCTTGGAGAAACTTGCCCCTGTCCCTTATCGTGCCCAGATCGGTGCTCTTCATCATGTTCACGGTCTCCGATCTCAGAGCGTCATAAGCGCCCGTCCTGCCTATCTTCTCAAAGAGCGGATATTTGAACTTGGTGCGCTTCATCATGACCGAGGGCAGGTTCTCCGCGCTCAGCTTTGCCGCCTTCTCCTGATCGAGGCTCTTGGTGCCGTCATTTTTTACGTTTTCGTATTTGTCCTTTGCCTGCTTCAGCTCGTTTGCGAAAGCGGGGTCGCTCTGTAATTTGTTCCGCTCGATATCGTGAAGCTGGTCTTCCATGACGTTCGAGATATACATATCCGCCATGACCTCGTGCCTTACGTCATCGGTCATGAGGTCGGCTCTTTTCTCCCAGAGCTTTGCCGAATGCTTTGACTTCTCGTTCGCCATTCCGAGAGTGATTATGCTGTCAACGGTATCTATATCCTTCTGACCGAGCCCCTGCTTCTTTGCTTCGGCTTTTAGCTTGTCATCGCGTTCGAGCATATTGCAGAGCCGCTTTGCATACTCTCCCGCCACGGGGAAATCCGAATGATCCTCGCTGCCCTTGCAGGCGGCGACGGTCTCTTTTACCTCGTTCGCGATGAGCTTTGCCAGCGGTATGAGGTCTCCCTCCTCGTATGCCCGCATAGCCTCCGACGCCAGCTTTCTGCCGTTTTGAATAACGGGGCAATACTGCTTTCCGAACTCATCGCCGAACTTCTTGTGTCCCAGAGCGTAGGTGTAATCATTCGCGCTGCTTATCCTGCTGTCGTTCGCCGAAAGCCCGCCGTCCATCACGGTCCGCATGGTCTCGTAGTCTTCCTTGGTTATCTTTTCTCCGTCGAGCCTTGCTTTGAGGGCTGCACGCCTGGTCTTCATGTCATAGGAAACCTGCTGTCTTGCGCCCGCCACCGCAAGAGCCGCGAAGTCCTTCTCGGAGAGCCGCTCGGTATCGGGGAGCGTTTCCTTGCCCCTGTAGACAGGCTTGAAATCGTGGGGGACATCGGTGAGGGCTTTCCTCGACATCACCATGTCCTGCTTCTGCTTGTCGCTCAGCCTGCTGTAATACTCGGGTTTCATGACGGGCTCGAAGCCGAAGAGGTTGTCCAGCTTCTCTATGCCCTTTTCCTGCGTAGCGGGCACTATGCTCGCGTTCTCGCCGCTCTTTTGGTGCAGGGTCAGCTTGTCCCTCGAAAGCAGCTCGTCAGCGTATCTGTCAGCCTCGTACTTTTCCCTGTCGGGAGCAGGGTCGGCGCGTTTCACCGAGTTATTGATTATATTATAAGTGTTGATGATGTTCTTGTTCGGTAGATTTTTTCCGCCTGCAAAACTGTCCTTTACAGCATCAACTGCCGAACGGAGCGCTCCGTTCTTTCCGAGGCGCTTCATTTCCTTGGTATCGTAACTCTTATCAACATTTCGCAGCAGTCTTTCCCTCGCTTCCGTCAGGGATTCTTTTTTCCCGCCGCGGAACTGTCTTGTGTATGTTCCCTCTTCGAGCTGTGTCTGCCTGTCAACGAGCCTTGCGGCGTTCTTCTCACATTCCGTGAGCTCGTTCGCTCCCAGACCCTTGCGGATATCCTCCAGCTCTCTCTGATCCTGTTTGAAATAATCCCTCGCCTTTCGGGAAATGCCTTTGAGCACGCCCTCCTCGATGCTTTTCGTCACCCGATCCAGCGTTCTCAGGCTGTTTATGGCTGTTCTGATATGCTTCTGTTCGGGGCTGTCGGGATCCTTGCTGCGGGAAGCGCCGCCTATAAGCTCGCCCTTCTTATGCTCCAGATACCCCCTAATGCTCGCCCTTACCTTGTCGGACTTCTCAAAGAACTCGTTCATCATGTCGAAGGTAACCGGCTCTCCCGCTTCTGTCTTCGCCTTCCAGGTTTCATTGACCATCTTGTTCAGCTCGCCGACCTCTTTCTTCATGCGCTGATAATGGGGGGTCTTTTCCTTCACGTTCCCTGCATTCGCTTCCATATCGGAATTCATTTCCGAGAGCACGTTCCCCATATCCTTTACGCCGAAGGAGAGAGCAACGTTCATATGACCCTCCAGATTTTCGCCCGAGAAATTCTGCTTATCGTCAAGTATCTGATCCACGGCGTTCTTCCGCAGATCGAAATCCGTCCCCTTGCCAAAGGCAAGAGATGTAAGCTCGGGAAGCACCGCCCTGCCGTAGCCCACGCCTATTCCGCTGGCAAGGGCGTTCACGAGCATGGCTTTCTTGAACTTCTCCGCCTGCGCGGGGGACTGCTTTTTACCCTTATACTGCTCCTTATATACCTCATCGAGGTCTTTGAGGACGGGGTCGCCCTCGGTGGAAACGAGTATCTTATGCTTTCCGAGCTCTCTGTTCTTTATGCCGCCGAAAATGTAGTCGTATGTCCTCGCAAGGGTGTCTATATCCTTCTCGCTCCTGTTCAGGAGAGAGCCGCCTATATTGTCAGGTCTTACGGCTTTGAGCCGCATCTCCTGTATCTCATGATAAAGGCGCTTCATGCTGCCGCCCGTCCTGATATCCCGAATCTTGGAGACTGCACGGTCTGCCGACGAATCGGGTCGGGCGTAGATATCCTTTAGCCCCGCTTCGGGCTTTCCGTTCCTGTCATGGAAGGTCAGACCGCTTCCCTCACGCACGGTCTGACGCAGGAGCTCGGCTTTGGCGTATGGGTACACTTCCTCATCTTTGATGCTCTCCCTGCCCTTGAACTTCTCGGACTTCGCGAGCCTTGCTCTCACGTCCTCCACAAGCTCCACGGGCTCGCCGTCGGGGGTCTTTTTGTAGGTGAAGCGTTCGAGCACCGAACCCAGATCGGTGACATGGCTGCCGTTATTATCCACGCCGAAAACTTCCCTCATTACGTTCTCGGCTCTCACAAGGTCTTCGCCGTCTATGCTGTCGGGATCGAGCTCCCCCGGATACATGAAATCAAAGTCCATGATCTCGGGGTGCTTTCCCGTCTTTATTTCATCAAAGCCGTTATAAAGAGCCCGCAGGCGACTGAGCTCCCTGTTCCTCTCTATATCCTCCCCGGCTCTTACTTCTCTTTTTTCGGCAGCTGTCTGCTCTAAGGAAGAGAGTATTCTACTGCGGGAGCGGGAGGCTCTTGCACCGCTGTCATAGTCGTCCATGTACTGCGTTCTGCCCGTCCCGATATTTCCCCTGCGCACCTCGTCAAAGCTCTTCATTTCGGGAGCCGCGGCGTTGTCGAGGTCTTTGCTGATATCATACTTCGTGAACGCCCTGCCTAAGAGCTCATTGTCAAGCTCGCGCATGGCGTTCTCCACGGCGGGGTCGCGCTTTTCAGCCCTTTTGCGGAGATATTCGGCGTCGAGCTTTTTGGGCAGATATGCCTTTTCGTACTTTATGACACCGTTTGTGAAAACGCTTCTGTAGTTCTGTTCGGAGGCGGTGTCCTCCCTGCCGCCATAGCGGGAAACGAGCATACCTATGCGGTTGGTCTGCATTCCTCCCGTATTCTTGGCGCCCGTCTTTATGGCGTCGGGCTGTTCGGTCAGCTCGCCGTTCTCCTTCATGGTGACGTATTCGCCGGGAACGCCGAAGATGTTCCTGCCGTCCTTGGCGAGCTGTATGTCCGCGAGCCATGTGATCTGCACGCCCTCGGGTATCTTCTCGTTGCCCGCTATGAGCCTGTTCCTCACAAGGTCTTCGAGGGGCTCCACGTACTCCTTGTCGGGGTCGGTGTTGTCCTCCTCATAGGGAACGGAGTTCTTGAACTTTACCCTGTCCCCGTCTATGCCTGTGATGGTGATATAATGGTTCCCCGCAAGAAGTCCCACGGGCGATCTGTCATTCAGGACAGCGGGCTTGATGATTCCGCAAAGCTCACGGACGGCGTTTTCGAGATACTGCTCCTTAGATATGCCCGCCTTTTCGGCTTCCGCGCCGTAGGGCGCTATCTCGACCTCGCGGAGCATGGTGTTCGGCACGAAGGCGAGAAGCGAGTCCGCCATCTCCATGGCGCTGTTATCGTTGTCGGTGTTGTAGGACTTGTGCGTTTCTTTGTCTGTCTTTTCGGCTTCCTCGCGGGAGATCATGGGGCGGTAGTTCTTGATATCGTCCTGAGTTATATCCACGCCCTTGCCCGAAGCCAGCACCTGAAAGAAATTCGCCCAGCAGCCCTTATTGGTGTTCTGGAACTCCTTCTGGGTGACGTTTTTGAGCGACACCGCATAATCGCCGTTCGGGCGGTCTTCGTATTCTATCTCGGGCTCATCATACAGCGGTTCGCCGTTGCGCGTTTTGAGCGCGGCACCGAGCTGCAAGCCTGCCCTTTTCTCGGTGGCGGCTATGGACTGCTTTACTATATGCTGCTGCTCGTAGGTCATGGCATCGGCGTTTTCTTTGAGATACTCATTCAGAACGGCGGGGTCGCCCGTATTGTAGACCCATATCGGCACGCTTTTATCTTCAAGAGTTTTATCGCGCCATATGGTCGGGTGTTCATCGAGTATCCTGTCATAAGCCCGCGCCAATTCGTCATCGGTGAACTTATCGTATTCGGCGTCTATATCCTCGGCGGTGCGGTCGTTTCTGCTCATTCCGTTTGTATTATCGAGAGCCTTGAATACCATCTCGCGGTATTTATCCTTTGAAATACCCGAGTATAAGCCCTCCTCTTTCAACGAGTGCCCCCCGCTGATCTCATTCTTAGGCATGGTGTTCCCTCCTTGGAGCTTTTTCTTTTCCTATAGTAATACCCGAAATTCGGCGGCAAGGGTGCAAAGCTCCGAAAATGATCTCGTTCGGGGGCGAGCTTTGTAAATAATAACTAATTTTCGGGCAAGAATCCTGCAAATTGCCGAAATCATGCCGAAAAGACTTAGCAAATCTGTGAATTTATGCTATAATACAAATACATATACCGTTTACATTCCCGAACAGTTCAAATTTCCTAAGGAGGAACAAGCATGAAAGCAAAGAGATTATTTGTGGGGCTTTCGGCTTTTGCGCTTGCGGCGGCTATGGCACCGATGTCGGCATTTGCTGCAACTATTGATCAGGGAACTAATCCCAATCTTCCCAATTCCCCGACAGATGAGAGTATCCGTGTATCCTTTCAAAACGCTCCTACCTATTCGGTGACTATCCCTGCCGATGTGAGCTTTACAGGAGCTGACGAAAAGCCCGAAAACGAGGTTGCTGTAAGTGATGTTTATCTCGACAAGGGCAAATCGGTCAAGGTCACTGTTAGATCAGTAAACAATTACTTCCCCGAAACCAAAACGCCGAACGACAGGAACATCTGCCGTTCGGCGCGTGTTTTTGTTATGCGGGAGCTATTATTTGTCTTCCTCTCTGATGTGCTGCGAAACGCTGATCGTGAAGCCCGAGGGAGAAACTACCATAGTCGCCCTTGACGAACCCGTGTCGGTGATCTTTTCGCCCTGTGCGTTTGTGAAGCCGCGCTCATTGAAGAAAGCGAGAGCCTCGTCAAGGTCGCGGACGTTCATTCTGATCGTGGTCATGTCCTGCGGTATCTTATCCGCCTTGACTACGCTTATACGGAAGCCGTCGGGGTGCTTCATATCGACTGCGGAGATATCCTCGTCGTTGATACCCGTTTTCTTGTGCCTGCGCTCAAAGCCCAGAGCCTCGAAAAGCGCGATGAGCGTGTCTGCGTCCTTGGTGATTATCATGGGATTGAATGATGTGATCTTCATAGTGATTACCTCCGAAAATTATTTGTGATTTTTTTATGGTGAGAAAGTGCTATTATGAACCCCGTCGGCGATACCATAGCGGTACCCTTCCCCGACGGCGATTCCGATATCTTATCACCCTGCGTGTTCTTGAACCCTCTGTCCGTGAGGAATTTGTAGGCTTCGTCGAAATCGTCAACGTTCATGCGGATAGACATGACGTCCTGCGGCAGCTTGTCCAGCGAAGAAACGTCCACATGGAAGCCGCCCTCGCTTTTGAGCCTGACATCGGTGATACCGTCGTCATTGGTCTTTGTGTGCCTGCGCTCAAATCCCAGTTCCTCGAAAAGCGCTATAAGCTCGTCGGCTTTCGGGGACATTATGAGCGGGTTGAATGATGAGATCTTCATGGTTTTATTTTACCTCCGAAAAATAATTGCGTTCTTTTATATTATGATAAAGGCAGGCGTTTATTCCAGCGTTACTTTATCATTTTCCCTTTTGACTAATACAGTATTACCGCAATTATTGCACCTGTATGTCCATGTAGCATACCCGATAGCCACCGATCTACAGCCCAAAGATGTCATATCTGTGCTTTTACATTTTTTACAGTACACTTTCATATTCGGACCATAGTAATACTCGGTCCCGCCCGACACATTGCTTAGTTCTTCAACTTTCAGTTCAAGGTCATTATCTTTCATGTTTTCCTCCTTTCCGTGCAATAATAATGCACAATTTTTATTTGCGTTGTTCATTATATTTGACATTATACATATAAATTATGATAACAACATGACAGCATACAGTGTACACAGTGAAATTTTAACAAATAGTTGCTATTGGTTAAAACAATTACCAATTAACTTTTCAATATAACAAAATACAACAATCTTTATAACAAAACGATGACCGAGGAAAATTTACAGTTTCTGCAAAAAAGTTGACATCTCCCGAAATGTGTGTTATTATTATAATGAATGGCTCTCGTTTACAAGTGCCGAGAAGATAAAACCAACATCACGGTGGTCGGTACACGACTCCCGCACAGGTATAATAATACGGAGGATATCATGGCAGAAGAAAGAAAAAGCATTTTCCGCAAAAAATCTATCGAACGCATATCATCGCCCGAACAGCTCACTGATTACCTTCGGGTCACAAACCCGGGGATATGGGTGCTGCTGGGGGCGATCATCATACTGCTCGCAGGACTTTTCGTGTGGAGCATGGTGGGCAACCTCGAAACACTCTCCGAGGGCGTGGCGGTAGTGAGCGGCGGACAGGCACAGATAATGGTGACGGAGGGAAACAAAGCGAGCATCGCGGCGGGAATGACAGTCCGTATCGGAGCCGATGAATACAGCATCACTGCCGTTGAAAAGGACGATTACGGCAGGACTGTTGCCCTCGCTCCGATAGACAAGGCTGACGGGAAATACGATGTCAATATCGTCACCGAAAGCATTCACCCGATAAAGTTCCTGTTAAACTGAGAGGAGCAAGAATGAGCGAAAAGAAGACCCGTATCAAACCGACCATCACAAAGGGTGCGGCTAAAGTCCCCATAATCATGCAGCTCGAAGCCCTCGAATGCGGTGCTGCGAGCCTTGCTATGGTCATGGCATATTACGAAAAATGGGTGCCGCTCGAGCAGGTTCGAGCCGACTGCGGAGTTTCCCGCGACGGCTCGAACGCCAAGAATATCGTCATGGCTGCACAGTCATACGGTTTCGACGTGAAAGCCTTCAGGCGCACTCCGAAAACTATCCGGGAAGAAGGACAGTTTCCCTGCATTATCCACTGGAACTTCAATCATTTCGTTGTGCTTGACGGCTTCAAGGGAAAGTACGCCTGCATAAACGACCCCGCAAGAGGTTTCGTCAAGGTGGGTCCCGAGGAGTTCGACAAGGCGTTCACGGGCATAACACTTAACATCACCCCCTCACAGACCTTCAAGCCGAGCGGAAAGCGCAAAAGCACCATTGACTTTGCAAAAAAGCGGCTCATCGGCGCGGGGGCGGCGGTGGCGTTCGTCATGCTCACCACCGTCATCTCCTCCCTGTTCGGGATAATAAACCCTGTCATGTCCGAGATATTCATGGACAGGCTCCTGACGGGAAGGAACCGCGACTGGCTCATGCCGTTCATCGCCATCATGTCGGGGCTTGCGGCGGTGCAGATCATCGTAGACTGGGCGCAGACGATCTACAACCTGAAACTCAACGGAAAGATGTCCATAATCGGAAGCACTTCTTATATGTGGAAAGTGCTCCATATGCCGATGGAGTTCTTTTCACAGCGCATGGCGGGAGATATACAGTCAAGACAGACCACCAACGCCACGATCGCCAGCACCCTTGTGAACACCTTCGCTCCGCTGCTTCTCAATACCATCATGATGGTTTTCTATCTGATACTTATGCTGAAACAGAGCGTTTCTCTGACAGCGATAGGCATAAGCACTCTCGTGCTCAACATATTCATGTCGAGGATCATCTCGGAGAAGCGAGTGAACATCACCCGCGTCATGCAGCGTGACATGGCAAAGCTCGGTTCCACCACCGTTGCGGGTATCGAGATGATAGAGACCATCAAGGCGAGCGGCGCTGAGGGAGGTTTCTTCCAGAAGTGGGCAGGCTATCAGGCTTCGGTCAACGCTCAGGAAGTCAAAACGACAAAGATGAACAATTACCTCGGTATGGTACCTACTTTCCTTTCCAACGCCGCCAATTACGCGGTCATGGTCATGGGTATATGGTTCGTGATGAGGGGAAAGTTCACGCTTGGCGCCTTGCAGATGTTCCAGGGCTTTCTCGGCTCCTTTATGGCACCTGCCTCCATGCTTATCAGCGCAGGACAGACCATACAGGAGATGCGTACTCAAATGGAGCGCGTCGAGGACGTCATGCAGTATCCCCTCGACAAGAACGCCATCGAAAACAATGTAAAAACGGATAAGCTCGAAAAGCTGAGCGGGAACATCGAGATAAAAAACATCAGTTTTGGGTACTCAAAGCTCGCCCCGCCGCTCATTAACGATTTCTCCATGAGCATCAAGCAGGGAGGAAGAGTTGCTTTCGTCGGGACATCGGGCTGCGGAAAATCAACTCTCTCAAAGCTCATTTCGGGACTTTACGAGCCCTGGAGCGGAGAGATACTCTTTGACGGCAGACCCAGGAGCCGTCACCCGCGTTCGGTCATGACAGGCTCGGTGGCGGTGGTCGATCAGGATATCACCCTTTTCGAGGGAACGATAGCCGACAATATCAAGATGTGGGACGGATCAATACAGAGCTTCGAGATGATACTTGCCGCCCGTGACGCACAGCTCCATGAGGACATCATGGCAAGGGAGGGCGGCTACGAATCGAAGCTGACCTCGGGCGGACGCGACCTTTCGGGCGGTCAGCGTCAGAGACTCGAAATAGCGCGTGTGCTGGCGCAGGATCCTTCGATAATCATACTTGACGAAGCGACCTCAGCCCTCGACGCAAAGACCGAGTTTGAGGTGGTAAAGTCTATCAAGGACAGAGGCATCACCTGCATCGTTATCGCTCACAGGCTCTCGACCATACGCGACTGTGACGAGATAATCGTTATGGAGCAGGGCAAGGTCGTGGAGCGCGGCACCCATGATGAGCTCATGGCACTGGGCGGTATGTACACCGATCTGGTCACCAATGAATAAAGGGGGGGAAGGACTTTGGGTTGGTTTGAGGAACAGATAGAACAGCGCAGCGAATCCGATCAGCAGCTGTTTGAGGAGTCCTTCTTCCGCGCGGCGGGCATAGTCCTCGGACACAGGACTGCCGCAAGGATGAGCGACGACCATATAATCACAAAACAGGCGATAGACGACATCCTGAAATACTACCGCTACAAGCTGGTAGATATACCGGGCAGCATCTCGGAGCATGAGGAACAGCTTGACTACTGCCTACGTATATACGGGCTCATGAAACGCAGGGTCATCCTGGAGGAAAACTGGTGGCAAGACGCATTCGGTCCGATGATAGCCTACACGAAAAAGGGCAGCGCTCCCGTGGCACTGCTCCCGAACAAGCTGTTCGGATACTATTATATCGACAGGGAGAGCGGAAAAAAGATCAGGCTGACAAGCCGCACCGCGGAGCTTTTCAGCCGTGAGGCTTACTGCTTTTACAGACCCTTCCCCCAGAAAAAGCTGGGGATACCCGATCTCATCAAGTACCTGAAGGGCTGTCTCACCATGAACGACGTAGTGCTCCTCGTGCTTTCGTCGCTTGCGGTCACGGGCGTGGGTATGCTCATGCCCCGCATCACCAAAGCGCTTACAGGACCCGTAATTTCCAGCGGCAGCTCCGAGGTACTTGTGGGGATAGCCGTATGTATGCTGTGTACGGCGATATCCGCGCAGCTCATAACATCGGTGAATGCAATGCTCAATTCAAGAATGCAGCTAAAGACCTCGCTGGGCGTACAGTCGGCTATGATGATGAGGGTCATGAGCCTTCCCGCGAACTTCTTCCGTCAGTACAGCGCGGGCGAACTCACGAGCCGCTCTCAGTCGGTGGATCAGCTCTGCAATCTTATCATCGGAATGATAGTGGGGACGGGTCTTACCTCGCTGACTTCCCTGCTCTACATCACGCAGATATTCAGCTTTGCAAGGGCGCTGGTAATACCCTCGCTGCTGATAATACTTGTTACCGTAGCATTCTCTGTGATATCGTCCATAGTGCAGATACGCATAAGCAAGCAGCAGATGGAGCTTGCCGCAAAGGAATCGGGCATGACCTACGCCATGATAAGCGGCGTACAGAAGATCAAGCTCTCGGGCGCGGAAAAGCGCTTTTTCGCCCGCTGGCTAAACCTCTACTCCAACAGCGCGGAGCTTACCTACGCGCCGCCGACCTTCATCAAGGTGAACGCGGTCATCACCACGGCGATAAGCCTTATCTCCAACATCATTCTATTTTTTATTGCGGTGAAGAGCGGGATAGATCAGTCGAACTACTTTGCATTCACGGCGGCTTACGGAGCGGTCATGGGTTCATTCAACTCCCTCGCGGGTATAGCGCTCTCGGTTGGACGCATAAAACCTATACTCGAAATGGCGGAGCCGTTCCTCAAAGCCGAGCCCGAGACCTCCGAAAACAAGGAGATAGTCACAAGGCTTTCGGGCAGCATAGAGCTCAACAACGTGTATTTCAGATATTCCGAGAACTCGCCCTACATCGTCAATAACCTCTCGCTGAAAATTAAAGCGGGAGAATATGTGGCGATAGTCGGCAGGACGGGCTGCGGTAAATCCACGCTCATGAGACTGCTTCTCGGTTTCGAGAAGCCCGAGAAAGGCGCTGTCTACTACGACGGCAAGGATCTGAACCGCCTTGACCTGGGTTCGCTCAGACGGAAGATAGGCTCGGTGATACAAAGCGGCGGGCTGTTCCAGGGGGACATCTTCTCGAACATAGTCATATCCGCCCCGCACCTGACCCTCGATGACGCCTGGGAAGCCGCAGAGATCGCCGGCATAGCGGAGGATATCCGCAATATGCCTATGGGTATGCAGACCCTCATCTCCGAGGGACAGGGCGGTATCTCGGGCGGTCAGAAGCAGCGGCTCATGATAGCGAGAGCCGTAGCGCCAAAGCCTAAGATACTCATGTTTGACGAAGCTACCTCCGCCCTTGACAACAAGACCCAGCGTCAGGTCAGCGAGGCTCTCGATAAGATGGGCTGTACACGTATCGTCATAGCCCACAGGCTCTCGACCATTCGCCACTGCGACCGCATACTGGTGCTTGACGGCGGGAATGTGATCGAACAGGGCAGCTACGATGAGCTTATCGCCAAAAACGGCTATTTCGCGGAGCTGGTCGAGCGTCAGAGGGTGGATATCTGACGGTCAACTGTACGCAAAACTGTACTCGAAATATTTTTTTAAAACCATTGACAATACGCAAAAAGTGTGTTATAATACTATTGTGAGCAAAGGCGTTCACCCGTTCCGAGGGACGGGTGCGCCTTTTTATGTATACGGAGGTTTTTAGCATGAGATACATACCCGATGAGATAATACAGTACGCCGCGGAGGAGGACGTGAAGTTCATACGGCTGACCTTCTGCGACGTTTACGGGAGGCAGAAGAACATTTCCGTCATGCCCCATGAGCTGAAACGCGCCTTTGAGCAGGGCATAGCTTTCGATGCTTCGGCGGTGAGGGGCTTCGGGAACGAAGTTCGCTCCGATCTTATGCTCTTCCCTGACAGCGACACGCTCTCGGTGCTCCCTTGGAGACCCGAGCATGGCAGGGTGGTAAGAATGTACTGCAATATCCGCAAGCCCAACGGGGACATCTTTGAATGCGACACCCGCAGTCTGCTGGCGAAAGCGGTGGCGGACGCGGCGGAGAAGGGGCTCGTGTTCTCCTTCGGTTCGGAGCTGGAGTTCTATCTGATGAAGCTGGACGAAGAGGGGGAGCCGACTTCCCTGCCCTGCGACAACGCGGGCTACATGGACATCGCCCCGGACGACAAGGGTGAGAATATCCGCAGGCAGATATGTCTTACCCTCGAAAAAATGGGGATTGCTCCCGAAAGTTCCCACCATGAGGAGGGTCCCGGGCAGAACGAGATAGACTTCCACTACGCCGACGCTCTCAAAGCCGCCGACGATGCAATGACTTTCCGCACCGTGGTCAAGACCGTCGCCCATGCCAACGGGCTGTATGCGGATTTCTCCCCAAAGCCCCTGGCGGGCAAACCCGGGAACGGCTTCCACATCAATCTTTCGGTGAAGTGCGACACCAACCACATCATTCTCCCCTCGGTCATCGCGGGCATACTCGAACATATCAAGCCCGTCACGCTTTTCTTAAACCCCACCGAGGACAGCTATGAGCGCTTCGGGAGCTCAAAGGCGCCCAAATACATCTCATGGTCGGGCGAGAACCGTTCACAGCTCGTAAGGATACCCGCCGCGAGCGGAGAGTACCGCCGCGCAGAGCTGCGCTCCCCCGACCCCTCGGCGAATCCCTACCTTGCCTTTACGCTGCTCATATATGCGGGGCTTTACGGCTATGAGAAGGGGCTTTACCTGCCGCCTGTGGCTGACATCGACCTGTTCTCGGCGGACAAATCCGTTACGGACAGGTTCGACAGGCTCCCGCTCTCACTTGATGAAGCGAAGGAATTTGCGCGGCGCAGCGAATTTGTAAAGTCGCATATCCCCGAGCGCATTTTGGGTATCTACTGTGGATAAGCGCGGAAGATCAGCCGATATGGAGCAGCGCGGCGGCAGTCTGCTGATCGTATCGGCGCAGAGCAAATTCAATTTGTCATTAAAAGAGCTTGTGACCGAGAGGGGCTGTTCGGTGTCCCTCGAAACGAGTGTCAGTGCAGCGAAGCGCAAGCTGGGCGAGCGGGGCTTCGACTTTATCCTCGTGAACGCTCCCCTGCCCGACGAGAACGGAGTTCGGTTCGCAGCGGACAGTTCCCGCGGGAGCTGTGCGGTGCTGCTGCTTGTGCGGGCGGAGCTGTATTCGGAGGTACAGCCTATGGTCTGTCCCTACGGAGTGTATCTGCTGCCGAAGCCCACCTCGCGGCAGCTTTTGACGCTGGCGTTCGACTGGCTGGAAAGCACCCATGAAAGGCTCACCCGTGCGGAGGAAAAGACACTTTCCGCCGAGGAGAAGCTGGAGGAGATACGTCGTGTCAACCGTGCGAAGCTGCTGCTCATCAGCCGCGAGGGGCTGTCCGAGGAGGAAGCCCACCACCGCATTGAGAAGCTCGCAATGGACAACAGCATAACCAAGCTCACCGCCGCCGATCTTATCATCAACAAATACGAATAAAAAACTCCCGTACCGAATAATGCGGTACGGGAGTTTTCGATCAGATCATAAATTGCGTGGCAAAAAAACGTATTGTAAAAAGACCGCGGACAAGTGTAAATTTACCGCAGGCACAAATAAAGAAAGCGGCACACTGTAGCACAGACAAAATAATTCGGAATTCGGAATTCGGAATTGAAGGTGTCCGCCTGCGGCGGACGTTTATGCGGACGCGGTTTCGCAAGCGAAACGCGCTCCGCCGAAGCCGCAAAAAGAAAGTGTAAATTGACCGCAAGTAAAATAAAAAGAAGAAGCACTCTGTAGCACAGACCAAAAGTCTTAGGAAAGAGTCAAGGGAATAACCCTTCTTCAGAAGGGTTTTCCCTTGCAGGGGAGCGCGAAGCGCGTGGGG
>CACZJT010000041.1 GCA_902781565.1 uncultured Ruminococcus sp. | reverse complement strand
GCGTGGGTGCCGTTGCCCCGACCTCTTGACCCGAACAACGTTACGTTGTTCCATTTGTGTAGGGGCGCACCTAAGAAACCTTTAGGTTTCCGTGCGCCCGTGGATAACGTAGGGTTTACCTTGCCATTGCCCGCCTGACGGCGGGTTTGGAGTTGTGCAAAAATCGCATTCGCTCTTTTGCACAATTAAATCGGCGATATGTCTGTTCACGGGACGTTGGCTTGATTTGGTCGTTTCTGCCCTTACTTATCGGCTTTTCTTTGATATCGCCGATTTAATGCAAGCATATCCGACTCGCACCGTCCCATGTAGGGGCGAGCATTGCTCGCCCGTGTATTTTCGTCCGTAAAACAAAACTTTGCACTTCTCGGGGGCGCTTTGCGTTATCGGTTCGCTCGCTTTCTTGCGCCTGCGGCGCAACGGGGGCTCTGCCCCCACGGGCGAACTGCGTTCGCCCTCCCCTACCCAAGGGCTCCTCGCCCTTGGGAATCCTCGCCAGCCTCGCGCGGCTGGACCCGCTTGCTGTGCTGCTTGGTACGCTTTCCGTACTTTGTGCCTGCGGTCATATTACTCTTTCTATGCTTGTTCTGACGTCCTGCGGGTTCGCGGAGCGCGTTTCGCTTGGCGTACCGCGCCCGCATATCCGTCGCCGAAGGCGACACATTCAATTCCGAATTCATAATTCCGAATTCCGAATTATTCAGCCCCACAAATTATGAGCTTGACTACTCCGCCGTTTCCAGCATTTTCTCCGCTTTCATCGCTATCGCACATTCAAGACGCTTTCTCTCTATCTCACACCCCAGCGTGTGGGACTTCCTTATGTCGCCCTGATAGAAATAATTGTTCGCGTTGCAGCCGCCGCTGCAATAGAACCTCGCCCAGCAGGTCTTGCAGTCCGACTTCGAGTAGATGTGCGCTCCCGCAAAATCTTTCTTCATCTCGTTGTCGAAACTGCCGTCGTTCAGACTGCCCATCTTGTAGTTATCCTGCCCGACAAACTGATGACAGGGATAGATGTCCCCATCCGTCGAGATCGCTACATACTCATTCCCGCAGCCGCAGCCTTTCAGACGCTTTATAGCACAGGGTCCCTGATCGAGGTCGAGCATGAAGTGGAAAAAGTTGATGAACTTCCCGCTGTCACGTATCGCCCTGATACGGTCGGTGAGCTTGTCGTATTCCTCGAAAATGCGCGGGAGATCGGCTTCCGTGAGGGCGTAGGGCTCGCTCGCGGGCGCCATTACGGGCTCTACCGATATCTGCTCAAAGCCCTCATCGTAAAGGCTCATGACGTCCTCCGCGAAATCGAGGTTGTATTTGGTGTACGTCCCGCGGACATACCATTCCTTGTCCCCGCGCTCCGCGACCAGCTTCTTGAACTTCCCGATGAACATATCATAGCTGCCGCTTCCGTTCGGGGTCCGGCGCATACGGTCGTTGACGCACTTTCTTCCGTCCACCGAAAGCACCACATTGTACATATTGTCATTGATGTACTTTATACGCTCATCGTTTAAGAGCGTGCCGTTCGTGGTAACGGTGAAGTTTATGTGCTTGCCGAAGAGCTTTTCCTGCTCCCGCCCGTACTCGACTATCTGCTTCATGACCTCGAAGTTCATGAGCGGTTCGCCGCCGAAGAAATCTATTTCGAGATTCTCACGGTTCGCGGACTTCTGCATAAGAAAATCTATCGCCTTCTTGCCCGTTTCGAGGGACATGACCATGCGCCCCTGACCGTAATCGCCCTTCTTGGCGAAGCAGTATTCGCAGCGAAGGTTGCAGTCCTGAGCCACGATAAGGCACATGGACTTGATCGGCGAAGCCACGGCGGTATTTGCGTACTTCTCGTAATCGTCCTCCGAGAAAAGTATGCCGTCATTGTAGAGCGACTTTAGTTCCTCCCATACCTCGCGCAGCTCCTGTTCGGGGTACTTGTCCGAGAGCGCAGAAAGAGCCTCGGCGGGACATTCGCCCTCAAGGGGCGGCTGAACGTAGTCAAGAAGATCGTAAGTAAGGTCGTCAATGATATGCACTCCCCCGCTGTTCACGTCGAGGAGTATATCCATTCCGTTCTGTTTGAATTTATGTATCATATTATTCCTCCGAATATTTCGCAAATCATAATTTATGGGGCTTAAAGACAACCAACACGGAGAAATTGCGTGAGCAAAAAAGGCGGGTCCAGCGCCGCCAACGCGCTGGCGGGGCTTGGGGCGGAGCCCCATTTCAATCAAACCGCGCGAAGAGCAAAAGACCCTTAAACGCAAACCCACGCGCGGTTTGTTCTTCCTTTGGCGCGCGGCGTAAGCTCGCGCGCAACACACGAAGCCGTAACAACAAAATGAACCGACGTGGGTGTCGCAGGGTTCACCCGTTCGGGATGTTTTTGTGTGCCGCAAAGCCGTAAACGCTCATGAACCCCCGCGCCGACGGCTTTTGTCGCCACCGCTTCAAGAGTCGCGGTCGAGCTTACGCCGACCGCAAGCGGAATTGCAGACCGCGCGTGGTTTGAGTTTAAGGCACAGTTGCTTTGCGCGCGGTCTGATTATAATGGGGCTCCGCCCCATACCCTGCCGGGCTAGCGCGCCCGGAGGCGCTTTTTTGCTAACGCAATTTCTCCATGTAGGTTGTCATTAAAGCCAAATAAACTGTGGGTCAAAGTCCCTTGAACGACTGCCGCGGGTGTCTGATATTTCAACAACAAATAATTTTTGCCAAAGGCAAAAATGCCGCGAACTTCGTGCAGGGCTCTGCCCTGCCAAATTATGATTTTCCTTTCATTTCATATAAGAAAATCAAGGGACATTCCGAGAACGTCCCTTGTCAAGAGCTTATGTCTTTTTGTGCATTAGTCCTCTCTTGCACACTTCTGGTTAGCAACGGTGCAGGAAGTCTTGCAAGCCGACTGGCAGGAAGCCTGACATCTGCCGCAGCCGCCCTTCGCAGCAGACTGCTTGAGGTTTGCCTTGTTTATGGTCTTGATATGCTTCATGGTAGTTTACCTCCGTATATTTATTTACTTCATTATAACACATTCTTCGCCGTATTATATTAAATTATGATGAACCGCCGATAAATATTATTTTAATCTGAACCAATTTCCCTTCGAGTTCACCCCGACTATCCCTCCGACCGCTCCGAATATGAGCGTCATGACGAGCTTAGCCGAGCCCGAGAATCCTCCCGCTGTCCCCGCAAAGAAGAATGAGCCCGCAAATATCACCCCGAACATCATCAGCCCGCAGAGCGTTCCCATCAGAAGCCCGCTCTGCTTCCTGCGCCTTGCGGCTGTGTAGCCGCCGAAATACGCTCCCACACACAGCGCCGCCGAAGTCAGCACCGAAAGCACACTGTCGCTCACGTCGATATGCACCATCACAAAGCCTGTCACCGCGATGATGACAAACACCGCCGCCGACCCGCACACCGCTCCGAGAAGCGTTCCCGCCGCCGTAGTCCTCTTTCTGCTCCGCATACGCTATCCCTCCCGTTCATGCCATTATATGCGCGGGAAGGCGTACTTATTCCCCGACCAGCAGTTCGGGTGATACGGCGTAATAGGTCACGCCGTCCGCGATGAACGTCCCCTTGATGTACTTCGCAAAGCTCTCCGAATTGAGGGCGGGCGCGGGCGAAAGGCTCTCGGAGTTCACTATCCCGCTCACCTCGTCCACAAGCGCCGCACACCTCTCGTACCGCTCCGCAAGCCCCGAGGAATGGTCGAGCGCCGCGAGTATGCAGCAGGCTCTCTTTCCCGTGACCCTTTCGCCCAGCCCGAAACGTATTGCCGTGTCGATGACGGGGGTGGCTTCGCCGTCTATCGCCGCCGTCCCCGGCATATAGGGCGGGAAGTTCGGCGCGGGGGAGATGACCGCTTCCTCCGCGGGGATTATCCTTATGACGTCCGAAAGCTCCGCCGCGAAGCTCACACCGCCCGTCATGAATGTTAGATATGTTTTCATGCCATCATTCCCATTCCTTCAGCTTTTTTCGTATCTCGCGGGCTATCCCCTCGAGGGGACACTGCTTCGCTACCGCTCCGATGTCGAACGCCGCCTTGGGCATTCCGTACACCACCGAGCTTTTCTCGTCCTGCCCTATGGTGTAGGCTCCCGCTTCCCGCAGTCTTAAAAGCCCCCTCGCGCCGTCGCTCCCCATTCCCGTGAGAAGAACGGCTACTATCCGTCCCGCGTCAAGCTCCGCCGCCGAGGAGAACAGCGCGTCCACCGAGGGACAGTGCCCCGATATCCTCTCGCCCTCCGTCACCCTCGTGACAAATCCCGTGACGCTCGAAGCTATCCGCAGGTGTCTTGCTCCCTGCGCTATGACTACGCGCTCTTTGGTCAGCTCCTCGCCGTCCTCGGCTTCCGAAGCCCTGATACCAAGCTCCTTCGATATCCTCCCCGCGTACATGGCTGTATACCCCACGGGCATATGCAGCACCGCCGCCAAGGGCGGGAGCGGGTCGTCCGAACCGTAGCCCAGTCCCGCAAGTATCACGGGCAGAGCCTCGGTGCTGCCCGTCGAGCCGCCTATGAGTATGAGCCGCCTGTCAGCGCCCTTCGCGGGAACTGCACGCTTTATCCTGTATTCCACGCCCCCGCATATGACACTCCTGAGATTGAGCGCGTTTTTCATCGAAGCCGTGAGATTCGTCTTGTAGCCCGCCAGATCTCTGCCCACGGGCTTTCCGATTATGTCCGCCGCTCCCGCCGCAAGGAGCTGCGCCGAAAGGGAGCTGTCCTCCGATACGGCTATGACGGGCACCGTGTACTGCGGTATCAGCCGCCGCAGGAATTTCACCCGTCCTCCCCCCGGGAGCTCGCTGCAAAGTATTATCAGCGAGGGCTTCACAGCTCCCACCGCCGAAGCCGCTCCGTATGCGTCCGCGACCGTCCCGCAGACCTCGAAGCCCTCGATGCCGTTTATCATTTTCCCCAGCAGTTCCGAGATCAAGCCTATACTGTCTATGAGAAGTACGCTCCTGTTCATCATATCCCGCACCCCCTCACAGCTTTCTGTAGACCGCCGCCTGCTCCCGCACATAGAGGGAGTCCTGCGGCATGGCTTCCGCGTGACCTATGTAGAGATACCCGCCTTTATTGGTGGCGTTGTAGAAACGCCTTATGAGCCGCGAGCAGGTGTCCTTGTCGAAGTATATCATCACGTTGCGGCACACGATGAGGTCGAATCTCTTCTTGAAGCTGATAGGCTCCATGAGGTTGTGATACCTGAACATCACCTGCGAGCGCAGGCGCTCGTTCACGGTGAAAAGCCCCCGCTTCTCGGTGAAGTATTTCGCCCTCCAGTGCGGCGGCAGAGCCTTTATCGCGGCTTCGCCGTATATGCCGTTTTTTGCGGCGATAAGGGCATTTCGGGAGATATCCGTGGCAAGTATGCGCCTGTCGCATTTGGAGCCGCCACGCCCCTCGAAGTAATCCTCCATGCAGGCGGCGAAGGTATAGGCTTCGTTCCCGAAGGAACACCCCGCACTCCATATGCACAGCTCACCCTGCTTTATGCGCTCCGACATATTCGGCAGGAAGCTGTTCATGAAATGCTCGTAATGCTCCTGCTCCCGCAGGAAGTAGGTGTAGTTGGTGGTAAGGCGGTTTATGAGGTTCGCGGCTTCTTCCTCGCCGCCGTCGTAGATGGTGCGCAGGTATTCCGAAAAGCTGCCGAATCCGCGGTCCATGAGGTAGTTTATGAGCCTGCTCTCCACCATTGATTTCTTCCCCGTCAGGTCGAGCCCGTAGCGGGTCTTGATGTATTTCGTGAGCCTTGCGAATTCCGCTTCGGTCATATCATCGGGCTTCTGACCGAAGAACCCGTTATCACGGTCTATGCCTATCCAGTCCACATCATCACCTCCGTGAGAACACGGTCAGTCGTTTTTCAACAGCTTCTTCGGGTCTATGAGAGTTATCTGTTCCTCACCGTCGAGTATTATCCCCGCGGCGACGCTCTCCTCCTCGAAAGCCATATAACTGCTCTCGTCATATGTCACCGATGTCACCACCGTATCGGCTCGCACCGCCGCCGTCACTCCGTCGGATTCTATTATGAAAAGCGCTTCCCTGCCCGTAGGCTCCGCGTCCGCAAAGCCAAGCCGGCGTCTCAGGTCAATGACGGGTATGACCTCGCCACGCAGGTTTATGACCCCGAGAACGTAGTCGGGCAGTCCCGGGACGGGCGTTACTTCCCTGTCCCCCAGTATCTCGGTGAGCGTTTCTATGCCGAAGGCGTAAAGCCCGCCCTCCGACCTGAACGTCACCACCGTCGAGGTGCCGCCTGTCAGTTCCTCACTCACTGCCGTTCACCGCCCTTCATTATCTCTGTCGGATCCATAACGATAAGTATGCTGCCGTCCCCGAGGACGCTCGTCCCCGTAAGACCCTTTTCTTTGAGCCCGAAGCCTGCTAAGTAAGGCGAGAAGGGCTTGACTACGAGCTGCATATCCTCGGTGAGCGAATCGGCGAAAAGCGCCGCCGCGCCGTTCTCGTTCTTGCAAAGGAGCATTATGCCGCGGTCGAGCTCCTCCGTATCGGCTTTGAGCCCGAAATGCTCCGCCAGCCTTATAACGCGGTAGAGCCTGTTCTCCCCGTGCCGCCTTACGGCTGTCTTTCCGTCGGGAGTGGTGACTATGAGCTTCGCTTCGGCGCGGAAGGCTTCCACCATATTCTGTACGGGGAGGGCGAACTCCTGCCCGCCTATCATCACTCCCATGCAGTCGCTTATCGAAAGCGACATCGGCACACGTATGGTGAACACCGAGCCCTGTCCCAGCTTCGAGGTAACGAGCAGCGCTCCCCCGACCTTTTCGAGGTTCTTCTTCACCACGTCCATTCCGACGCCGCGCCCCGAATACTGGGTGACTTCGGTGTTCGTGGAGAATCCCGCCGCCATGATGAGGTCGAAGCAGTCCTGTTCCGTATATTCGCTCTCGGGCTTCGTGAGTATGCCTTTTTCCCTGCCCTTGGCGAGGAGTTTCCGCGGGTCCATGCCGTAGCCGTTATCGGTGACGGTTATCACCGCATCGCCCGAATCGTAGAAAGCCGCCAGCCGCACCGTCGGTTCCTCTATCTTGCCGCTCGCCTTTCTGTCCTCGGGGGTCTCTATGCCGTGGTCTACCGCGTTCCTTACAAGGTGCATGAGCGGGTCGCCCAGCATATCCGCCACGGATTTATCGACCTCGGTATTCTCCCCCTCCATAACGAGCTTTACGCCCTTGCCGAGGGTCTTGTTCATATCTCTGACAACGCGGTTCATCTTCGAGAACGCGCCGCCCACGGGCACCATTCTCACCGCCATTACGTTGTCCTGCAATTCGTCGGTGAGCTTTTTGAGCTCTCTGCAAGCCTTGTCGAGGTCCGCGTCTGTCTTGCGGCGCTCGATTATCTCTTTGGAGTGCATGACCCCCGATTCCGCTATGACAAGCTCCTGTGTCAGCCGCATGAGCCTGTCGAGCTTTTCGAGCTTCACCGATATCATGGCTCCGCCCTCGCCGCCGTGAGCCGCCTTGTCCTGCGCTTTTTTCTGCGGAGCGGGTGCAGCCTGCGCCGCGGGCGCGGCAGACTTGTCCTCCGCGGGCTTCGGAGCCCCTTCGGGAGCCGCCTTTTCAGCCTTTGCGGGCGCGGCGAGAGCAGGCTTCCCAACAAGCTCCGCGCCCTCGACATCGAGCCCCGAGCGCAGTCTGTCAAGTATGCCGTCGGGAGTGTCGGTGCGAAGTTTTATGAAAAAGCCCTCCGCCGCTATCTTGTCTCCCGCGTCGTCGGCGTCAAGGTCGTCGGGTATGGTCTTTAATACCTCCGCCGCCGCGTCTATCTGCCCGAGGAGCACCATAGCGCGGAGGTCGGGCATGGCGCAGGTGCTTTTGTACTTTATGCGGAAGGCAAAAACATCGTCCCCGTCGCCGTCCTCGAACAGACCCTTCGGAGCGGATATGCCCGCCGCCTGTCCTGCCGCGCCGCCCGAAGCCGCCTTCGGCACCAGCTCCGCGCCCTCGACATCGAGCCCCGAGCGCAGTCTGTCAAGTATGCCGTCTGGAGTATCGGTGCGCAGTTTGATAAAAAAGCCGTTCGCCCCGATGACGTCCCCCGCATCGTCGGCGTCGAGGTCGTCGGGTATGGTCTTTAATACCTCCGCAGCCGCATCTATCTGCCCGAGAAGCACCATAGCGCGGAGATCGGGCATGGCGCAGGTGTCCTTGTACTTTATGCGGAAAGCGAACACATCGTCCCCGTCGCCGCTCTCGTACAGCCCTGCGGGAGCGCCGCCCTCGGCGGGCTTATCCCCGCCCCCTGCCGCAGAAGCTGCGGCGGGTGCGCCTTTCATAACGTCCGCAAAGGCGTGGATACGCGCGGTGAGGTCTGAGAAATCCGTCAGCGGCGTGCCCTCGTCGTTTAAGTTCTCCGTTTCGTTTTTCAGCCCGTCCGAACCCTCGTATAACAGCTCGTAGAGCGCGGGCTTGTCGTAGGGTATATTCGGGTCGTCGCGTATGAGCGAGAACAGGTCCTCGAGGGCGTGAGCCAGCACCGACATATTTTGCAGACCCATCATCGCCGCCGAGCCCTTGACCGTGTGCATTATGCGGAATATCTCGCCCACGTCGTCGGCGCCCAGTTCGTCCTGCTCGGTGCGCATGAGTATATCGTCCAGCTTTTCGAGCAGATCGGAAGTCTCGAACATGAACGTATCGAGCATAGCCTCCATGCCCGCGTCTATCTTACCCATTTTTCAAGCCTCCTCATTACTACTTGACTACTTGAACATATGATACCCCTCGCGCCTGCACAGTTCCCGCAGAGCGCTGTACTGTAGGAAATTTATCCTGTGGGGTCGGCGCTTCTCGCCCGTGGTGTAGACCAGAAGGTTGCATTTGTCCGTTATGAGCTGCAAGGGATTTCGGGTTATGCGTATCATAGAGATATTGCTTTTCGGGAGCAGTACCTTATGGAACCTGAACCACTTGCAGTAGTTCAGCACACAGCCCTCGCTGTCAAAGCCCACCGAGGTATTGAACGCCGCCGCCGTCTTGACGATGACCAGCCATATCATCGGTACGGTGATTATGGCGATAAGGACGTTAAGATCGGGATTGTGGTTCGGGAAATACCTGTTAAGGAGCTGTATTATCAGCGTCGGTATCACGCACATGAGCGCGGGGAGGGTGACGAATATCCTCACATCATTTGCGCCCCCCGTCTTTATCTCGGGCTTTGCCCTCGGGAGCTCGGGAACGAGCATGGAGAGCGAAGCGTTCACATTGTCGTAGGTGGTTATCGGCACCAGCGCGGATATCTCCCGCCGAGACTTCCCGTAGCCCGTACAATCCAGCGTGACCGAACATATCTTGAATATCTTCATGGTCAGGGTCTGGGTCAGGTCGCAGAAGTTCACTCTGTCGCGGTTGATGATGTGCCGCCGCTTGACGAATACGCCGCTCTTTATGAGAAGCTGTTTATCGGTGCGGGACACCGTGAAAGACCAGTGCCGCACCAGCGTTGTGATAAAAGAGATGGACCACGCGCCTATGACCGCGCCCGCTATCACGAGTATGATCCTCGGGACGGTCTTGGTGAGGTTCAGCGTTTGGCTGTCTATCTTGGTTATCTCTCCGTTCACCGTCAGCAATACCTGACGCTCCATTTCCGTACCCACCAGCTTGTTGAGCCTGAACATGAACGTTCCGTAAAGCAGTATCCCCGTGAATGCCGATGAGAACAGGAGCGAGAACACCACAAGGTGCAGCTTTCTCGGAGAGTAGGTAGCCCTCGTCCTTCCCGCCGAGACATTGCTTATATACCCGTACAGCTTCTCGGCGTTCTTCCGCGATATCAGGAGTTTTACCTCCGCCCGTGAGAGGGTCTTGGCGTTCGTTTCAAGAAAAACGGTGTGTGCCCCGAAGGGTCTGCCGTACCACGCCTGACAGAACGAAGCCGAGGTGAGCTGGGAGTAATATACCTTAGTCCGCACCATTCCGAAAAGCCCCGTATGCGCCACTATGCCGTCGTCCTCGATACGAAAGCTCACGAACACCCACCTTGCTATCGCAAGGGCGAATATGCCGCTCACGGAAAGTATATCGACCCAGTTTATCCTTACCCACTGAACGATATCGAATCTCGAAGCGATAAGGTGCTTCGTGAGGGGTATAGCCAGCAGCCACAGGTTCTTTGAGGTATACCATACTATCTTTACAAAGTGCTGACGGTGCGAAAAGAAAAGCGATACCCGCCTTTTTATATCCTGCATACGTGACATCTTTTCTCCCGCACCTCATTCCGACATTACTTTTTTTCTTCGGAGTTAGTATCTTTTGCCATTTCTCTGATACGCTTATTGATGATATCGGCTATAGCCTCGGCGTCCTTCTTTTTATAGAAGCTCATGAAAGTCCGCGCACCCAGGGCGTTTATCACCACGAAATTCAGCCCCGTGAACGTCCCGAAAGGGGTGATTATCACCGACACTGATTTGACGGCTCCTATCCGCATATGATCGGTGCGGTAGGTGAAATACCCTCCCGCAGCGGTTATCTCGTCGCCTACGATCACGAACTTTGCCCGCAGGAAGTAGTGCGGTATCACAAATATAGACACAAGAAGTATAAGTCCCCACACTGCCTGGGATATTATCGTTATGACGTAATCGGGCGCCATCGTGACATACCTGTACAGTATCGCGTTCAGAAACAGTCCGATAACAGCCATAAGCAGATAAAGCGTGAGCATAGCCCTCTTAGCGGGCAGAAACTTCTTCACCCTGCCACCCCACTTTCAGTTCGGAATACGGAATGCCGAATGATCCATTTTCAGATCGTTGCCGAAGCGTGGCGGGTGACGTGACAGCCCACGTTCACCGAAACGGGCAGACCCGCTATGTGGGTCGGCGCCTGCTCTATATTCACCGCAAGGCAGGTGACACTTCCGCCGAAGCCCTGCGGACCTATGCCGAGCCTGTTTATCCTTTCGAGCATCTCGGCTTCGAGGTCGGCATAGAGCTGTTTCGGGTTGCGTTCCGAAACAGGGCGGCAGAGCGCCTTTTTCGCAAGGTAAGCGCATTTCTCGAAATCCCCGCCTATGCCCACGCCGATCACGATGGGCGGGCAGGGATTAGACCCCGCCTGCGAACATACGCCCGTCACCCAGTCCACTATCTCCTCCCTTGTCACCGAGGGAGTGAACATTTTGAGCTGTGACATATTCTCGCTCCCGAAGCCCTTGGGTGCCGCGGTGATATGCACCTTATCCCCGGGGACTATCGAGAGATGTATGACTGCGGGGGTGTTATCGTTGGTATTGACCCTTTCGAGGGGGTCGCCAACCACCGACTTGCGGAGCAGTCCGTCAACGTAGCCGTCGTGAACGCCCTTGTTGACCGCTTCGGTGAAGTCCCCGCCGACGAGGTGTACGTCCTGACCCAGCTCCACGAATATTACCGCCATGCCCGTATCCTGACAGATAGGTATATCCTCATTCTCAGCCGCATCGAGGTTCGCGATTATATCATCGAAAACCCCTTTTCCGACGGGAGATTTCTCCGCCGCCGCGCCGCATTTTATGCAGTCGCACATATCCTCGGGGAGCAGTTTATTCGCCTTTATGCAAAGCTCCTTAACCGTTTTAGATATCTCCGAAACGTTTAACTCTCTTATCATTATATATCATTTCCTTTTACGTCTTACTTCTTACGTCTGTTTATTGGTCGGTTATCTTTTTGCCTGCCTTGCGGCAGGTTTGGGGTTGTGCAAAAATCGCATTCGCTCTTTTGCACAATTAAATCGGCGATACATCTGTTCACGGTACTTTGTGCGGGTCGGTGGGCTTATGCCCTTACTGTTCGCTTTTCTTTGATATCGCCGATTTAATACGGACAGTTTGCGGTTCTTGGGAATGATTTGTGGTTTCGGTTCGCTCGCTTTCTTGCGCCTGCGGCGCAACGGGGGCGCCGCCCCCACGCGCTTCGCGCTCCCCTGCGCGGGGCTCCTCGCCCCGCGACCCTCGGCAAGGGGCTAACGCCGCCCCTTGCATCCGGCGTTGCTGTGCTGCATGGTGCGCTTTCCGTACTTTGTGCCTGCGGTCAATTTACACTTTATAAATTCGTACTGCATAACCGTCCGCCGCAGGCGGACACCTTCAATTCCGAATTCCGAATTCCTAATTCCGAATTCTTACTTCACTCCGCGATAGTATAAGCCTCTCGTTACCGCGCCTGTGCCGCTAAGCGGCTTGCGCTTCCCGAACAGCCCGACTACCTCCGCAGCCCTCTCGGGGGGTTCTTTATAAAACTCCAGCTGAAAAAAGTCCGCAGCCCCGAAGTCCTCCGCTTTGTCCGAAATGCATAAGGTGTCGGAATTGAGTATCTCCGTATAACCCCTCTCCTTCGAGCATTTCACGGGGAATTCCCTCCCCGTTCGGTCATATACCCGACCCGTACAGTGCTTACACCCCGCCTGCGCCATTATCGGACAGTTCACCGTCAGCATGAGCGGAAGCCGCCCGTAGGCATATACCCCTATCGGCATATCCCCGCCTAAGGCGTTTATCTGCCCCGTCCTCAGCTCCGCGGAAACTACCGCGTCCGCACAGCCCAGCTCCGCGAGCTTCCCGAGCGCCAATGTGTTCGAGGTGTTGAGCCCGTGACCCGCGTGCGCCGTCAGCCCAAGCTCCCCCGCTATTATTATATGCGCAAAATTCGTGCATAATATGTGTTTTATCCCGAGCCTGCTTATCTCCGTGAGCTGCTGTATCTGCCTGCTTTCGTCAAAGGTGAACCTCGGCATACAGACGCCTGTTTTTTCGGCGGGGAATATCTCCAAGGCTCTCCGTATCTCCCTCACATCGGGCGGCAGGAACGCAAGCTCAATGTCATCGGGGTCAAGCTTAGTCAACTGCGCGGCGGTGAGGGCGTTCACGCGGAGGGCGTGCTTCTCATGCCGACTGCGGCGCTTGATCTCTCCCCGTTCGTAAGGCTCAAAAGCCGTGACCCGCGAAAAATGCTCCCGCCGCTTTTCGGTGAGCTGTCCGCAAATGCTCCTTCTCGCCGCATTCAGCTCGCTGTTCGGGACGGAAAGCCCCTCGCCTATCTCGCAGGTGAAGCTCCCCGCTTCAAAGAAGGTGTCCCCCAGCTTCGAGAGCTGCTTCGTCACGCTCTCCTCATCGCAGGGCTTGTTCACAGCCCTTTGCGGTACGCCGCCGACGTATTCCGCAAAGAGGTAATTCTCATCGTTCGCCGATATCCTTATCGGCTCGCCCTCATTTATCGTCACGAAAAAGTCAAGCACGGAGCGCTTGCATTCGCGGCGGTAAAGCTCGTGTATCTTAGGATAGGCGGTCTTTGCGGAAGCCGCATCCTCGGCGGTGCGCCGTCCGAACATACCTATCCCGCGCTTGCCGTCCAAGTACCCGTCGGTGAAGCCGCCACGAGAGAACACACGTTCGAGCATTTTCCCGTCGTAGCTGTCCCCGTCAAGCGCCGCCCTCGCACAGTGAGCCGAGAGCCCGCAGTATTCGGGGCGCTTCATGCGTCCCTCTATCTTCATGGAATCGACCCCCGCCGCTTCAAGCTCTTTTAGCCGCGGCAGGACGGACATATCTTTGAGCGAGAGGGCATAGGTATCCCTGTCGTTCTTCTTCACGGAGCAGGGCAGTCTGCAAGGCTGGGCGCAGGCGCCCCTGTTGGCGCTGCGTCCGCCGACTGCCGCGCTCATAAGGCATTGTCCCGACACCGACATACACAGCGCACCGTGGACGAATACCTCCGTCTGCATACCGTTCCCCGAAAGGGCGGCGATATTTTTCATGTCAAGCTCCCGCGAAAGCACCGTCCGCGTCATTCCGAGCCGCGCCGCGAACTTCTCACCATAAAGCGTGTGCAGGGTCATCTGCGTGGAAGCGTGAAGCTCCAAGTCGGGACAGCACTTTTCAGCCATAGCCTTAACAGCGAGATCCTGCACGATGAGCGCGTCCACACCCGTTTCGCACAGAAGCCGCAGAGTGTCCGCAAGCTCGTCAAGCTCGCTGTCGAATACTATGGTATTCACCGCCGCATAGACCCTGACCCCCCGCTCATGGCAGAAAGCCACCGTTTCCGCAAGCTCCTCCTCCGAGAAGTTCACAGCCCCCGCGCGGGCGCTGAAATGCTTCAAGCCGAGGTATACCGCGTCCGCCCCGCACATGACGGCGGCGCGGGCGTGTTCGGCGCCCCCTGCGGGAGAAAGTATCTCCGCCATTATCTCTTTCCGCCGTTATTCGTATTCGGGTTCTTCGGAGGGTTCGCAAGGGGAGCCCCCAGCGCCCTGTTTATGCCCGCATTGATGATCTGTTCGGCGGTGTTCTCCTCAGCCGCAAAGGATTCGCGGAGCTTTATCTGCTGTTCGAGCTGTCTTATGCGCTCCTTCAGACCCGCGATCTCTTTTCTGAGCTTTTCGGCTTCGCCGCGGCTGGTCTCGGCTTCCTCAGCGTAAGCACCTATCTGTGTGCGGATATTTTGTTCGGTCTGCTTGGTGTTCACGAGCTGTTCCATGCATTCGAGGGAGATTATCGCCGCCGCGTCCTGCATATTAAGACTGCCCTTTTGTTCGCGGAGCCTTTTCATTCTCTCGTTAAGAGCCGCCGCGATCTTCTCGGTCTGTTCGGGGCTCTCATCGGTAAGCATGGTAAAGCTCCTGCCGTATATATTGACTACTACCTTATTACGTTCACTCATTTTTCATTCCTCCCTGTTTATTATAGAGTATAATATCCCATTCTCTATTATAACATAAAATAACCTGATTGTAAAGTGAATTTTGTTTATTTTTAAGCAAGAGTTTGATTTTTCGGAAAAAAGATACACAAAAAACGTGTCTTTCGGGCTTTTTTGCTTGCAATTACGTTCCCGATGTGATATAATAACACTATCTGATATCCGAAAGGGCGGCGATCACATGAGCGTTTCGGGGGGCAGCGGGGCGAAGATATGCCGCAGGTGTCTGCTTAACGAGCTGAACGAGGACGAGTATTTTCGTTCGCTGAAGGAGTACATTGCCGCGTATCCCGAGGACAAGCGGTGTTCGGGCGAGGAGTACGAGCGGCGGCTAAAAGTCTGTCAAAGCTGTGACAGGCTAACGAACGGAATGTGTGCCGTCTGCGGGTGTTATGTAGAGTTAAGGGCATTGAAAATAAAGGCAGACTGTCCCGAGGGGAACAAGTGGGAGAGGTAATTCGGAATTCGGAATGTTGAATTCGGAATTGAAGGTGTCCGCCTGCGGCGGACGATTATGCGGACGTGGTTTCGCAAGCGAAACGCGCTCCGCCGAAGCCGCAAAGCACAAAGAGCGAAAGCGCAAAATGACCGCAAGCACAAATAAAGAAAGAGGCACACTGTAGCACAGACAGCGGGTCCAGCCGCGCGAGGCTGGCGAGGATT
>CACZJT010000040.1 GCA_902781565.1 uncultured Ruminococcus sp. | reverse complement strand
GTCAGGCAGGCAAAAGCCTACCCGAAGCCACAGGTAATCACGGGCGAGCAATGCTCGCCCCTACATTGGGCGTGCGATATAGGAGGTCGGGGCAAGCCCTGTACGAACATAGTTCGTACCCCCTACATCAAGATTGAGATACCCTCACAAATTATGATTTGTACATATTCATTTAAACTATATTAAAGGAGCAAAAAATATGGCTGACAGATCAAAGCTGCTGGAGATCGGGAAGATCGTTACGATATTCGGGATAAAGGGCGAGGTCAAGGTGCAGCCCTGGTGCGATGACCCCGCGCTGCTCTGCGAACTCGATACCCTCTACCGCAGGGACGGAAGCCCCGTTGCGGTGGAACGCGCCCGCGTTCAGAAGAATATGGTGATAATGAAGCTCCGCGGCGTGGATACTCCCGAGGACGCTCAGAAGCTCCGCAATACTGTGCTTCATATGGACAGGGAGGACGTTGAGCTTCCCGAGGGGAGCTGGTTCATCGCCGATCTTATCGGGCTGACCGTCAGGGACAGCTCCACGGGCGAGGTCTACGGTACGCTCTCGGACGTCACCGAAACGGGTGCCAATGACGTCTATCATGTGAAGGCTCCCGATGGCAGACTGCTTCTCCTGCCCGCTATCCCCGAGGTCATTGACCGAATAGACCTCGAAGGCGGCGTTATGGAGATCACCCCGCTTGACGGACTTTTCGATATCTGAACACGGGGCTTTTCGATATTTTTTAAAAAAACACTTGACAAGCAGCGGGAAATGTGGTATAATAATAGACGAAATATAGGTCAGCATTATATTCACAAAAAAACCGCCGCGGAAAAGGGATTACACCGCGGCGGTTGTTTTTTACCGAGGTTTTCTCCTCAATATGTTAGTAGGGAATGATCTCCGCACCTACTCCTGCGGGTGGCGTTAGCCCTTACTTGAAGTGTCTCTTGAGCCACTCGACAATAGCACTTGCAGCTATACTTGCCGCAATCGACACTATAAAATTGGTCAGCATTAAATTCAACTCCTTTCCAAGCCAAAATAGCTTTTCAGAAGCAGGGCTTAATGACATTATAACACATTTTTCACGCTTTGTAAAGTAAGAATTACGGAGATATGTTACATGAGATTCGACATAGCGACACTTTTTCCCGAATTTATGGATCGTGCGCTCGATGAGAGCGTTATCGGCAGGGCGCGGAAACGCGGGCTTTTTGAGGCTTACTGCCACAATATCCGCGACTACACCGCCGACAAGCACCGCCGCGTGGACGATACCCCTTACAGCGAACGGCAGGGTATGCTCATGCAGGCTCAGCCCATTTGGGACTGCTATAAAGCCATATGCGGCGAACGCCGCCCCCATGCGATATATATGTCCCCGCAGGGAAAGACACTCACGCAGAAGCGGGCGCTGGAGCTGGCGCAGATGAGCGACATTTTCATTCTCTGCGGACACTACGAGGGGGTAGACCAGCGGGTGCTTGACAGGATAGCCCCCGAGGAGATATCCATAGGGGACTACGTTGTTTCGGGCGGGGAGCTTCCCGCGCTGGTGCTGATAGACTGTATCGTTCGCACGCTTGACGGGGTGCTGTCACAGCCCGACTGTTACGAGGACGAGAGCCATTTCAGCGGACTGCTCGAATACCCACAGTATACCCGCCCCGAGGTGTGGGAGGGCGAAGCAGTTCCGCCCGTGCTGCTTTCGGGGCATCATGCGAATATACTAAAGTGGCGGCGGGAGCAGTCGCTTCTGAACACCCTGAAAAAGCGTCCCGAATTGCTCGAAAACGCTGAACTGAGCGACGATGATTTAGCTACATTGCATAATGTTAATTGATAATACCCGAAAGAAAATGTACAGAATGTGACTTTAAAAAATTTATTGTTAAATCAATTTGTACAAGTAAACATAATTTGCAATTTATTTTGTTAGGAGTGTACAAATCAAATCCTCGAATTTCGTTTTGAATTTGTATAAAGGTTAGAAATTTTCGGAAAAACGGCGCTTTGGTGATTTTTTGCGTTGACGAAATGAAAAGTCTGCGCTATAATTATATTAGCGGAAGCAAAAAACAGATGTACAAGATAACGGACTGAAAGGCGTCTGAGGGTGTTCGGGATACACTCGGAGGTGTTTCGGTGCGCTGTACAGGCTGAACAATATGAATTATGAATGGAGAGGTTTCTTATGTACGTTAAAGATGTAGTTGTACAGAATCAGGTAGGTCTTCACGCACGTCCCGCTACTTTCTTTATCCAGAAGGCTAACGAGTTCAAGTCCTCGATCTGGATCGAGAAGGAGGACAGGAGAGTAAACGCCAAGAGCTTACTCGGTATCCTTTCTCTCGGTATCGTTGGCGGCACTTCCATCAGGATAATTGCCGACGGCGCTGACGAGCAGGCTGCGGTAGAGGGTCTGGTAGACCTCGTTGACAGCGGTTTCGCCGAGGAAGCCCGTTAAGTTTTGAACCGTATATATATGCCGTTCCCGCGCAGGGGGCGGCATTTTTGTTTCCACGGACGCTTGACAATCCGCAGTACGTGTGGTATAATAAAAGCGTATATTCTTGTGTGGGGGAGGTCGTTTTATGCCTTTTCGTATCCCGATGATGTCTTTCGGGGCGCTCGATCAGGATTCGCTCATGACGGGGCTGGGTGCGCCGCGTATCATGGGCTGCTACGATCAGCATAATATAATGAATATGCCCGCAGGCTTCGCACGTCCGATGTTGGGTTCGGACATGGGCTTGGGCTTGGGCTCGGGTCTCGGAATGGGCGGTATTGGCGGCATGGGCGGAATGAACTCCGCAATGGGACTTGTGGGCGCGGCAGGTCTGGGCTTTGCCGCAGGCTCTATGATGGGGAGCGGCGGGATGTCGGGCATTACCGACAGTCTCGGCATCACACAGCCGCAGCAGCCGAATTACAACAGGCAGAACAACTACTCACAGCCCCCGCAGCAGCAGCCTTACGGACAGCAGGGCGCTTACGGTCAGCCGACACAGCAGCCCTACGGACAGCAGAACGGCTATGCTCAGCCCGCACAGCAGCCCTACGGACAGCAGAACAACTACGCTCAGCCGATGTACGGGCAGCAGCAGCCCTCGCCGCAGTACGGCTTCCCCGCGCAGCAGAACAACTACACTCCCGCACAGAACGGGCTGACCAACACTGCTTACAATTCGGGCAGCGACATGACTGCCGTGTTCAACAGCACAGCACAGCCTGCCTATCGGTCGTCGGGGAACGTTCAGCAGGCGTACAGTTCGGCGGGAAGTCCGAACGCGATGTCGAGCTTCAGTCCCAACCCTGCGCCCGCACAGTCGGGAGGGTATAACCCCAACGCGGCAACGAGCTTCAACCCGAATCCTGCGCCCGCACAGTCGGGAGGGTACAACCCCAACGCGGCGGCGAGCTTCAACCCGAATCCCGCGCCCGCACAGTCGGGAGGGTACAACCCCAACGCGGCGGCGAGCTTCAATCCGAATCCCGCGCCCGCACAGTCGGGAGGGTACAACCCGAACGCGGCAACGAGTTTCGACCCGAATCCTATGCCCGCACAGTCGGGAGGGTACAACCCCAACGCGGCGGCGAGCTTTGACCCGAATCCTGCGGTCAATGCTCCCGCTCCTCAGCAGAGCGCTCCGAAGCCAAAGATAAACCGCAGGCGTGCTCCCGCAGAGGGCAGGCAGATAATCAAGGGTCAGAAGATAGCCCTCGAAGCGGCGGGAGAGCCCCCGCTCACTCATATCAAGATATGCCTCGGGTGGGAGACCTCCGACGATCGCTGTGAGCCTGACGCTTCGGCTTTCATGCTGGGCGGCAGTCAGCGGGTGCCCGCGGACGAGTGGTTCATCTTCTACGGACAGCCCCAAAGTCCCGACGGCAGCGTGAAATACAACGTCTACGACACCGACCCCTCAAATCCCGACGACGCGGCGATAGAGATAAACCTCATGAGCATAGACCCGGGGATCGAGCGCGTGGCGGTGGCTATCACACTATATGAAGCCTTTGAGCGGTCGCTGAACTTCGGCATGGTGCCGATGGTCTACGCGCGGCTCATCAACAGCGTGACGGGCAGAGAGATAGCCCGCTTCGAGCTGACCGAGCGCAACAGCGCGGTAACGGCGCTCGTGGTCGGGGAGCTTTACAGATACAAGGGAACATGGAAATTCAACGCCGTCGGCTCTGGAGTGAACCGCGATCTTGCGGGATTCTGCTCCATGTACGGCGTGGCGCTGGAATAGGGCGTTTGGAGGATAAAATGGTTACTTTTGAGACAATGAACGAACTGTGTCTGCGCATAACGAATCAGGGCGCGGGCGATTTCGTGTTTACGAAAGCGGGCGCTTTCATCGGCGGCGAGTGCGTGGGCGCCAAGAATTACACCTTTACAAAGGTCATGCTGGGACCGCAGGAGGGCTTCGGGCAGGCGCTTTTAGGGCAGATCACCCGCCGTCTTACGGGCGAGAACCTGCCGCTCATGAAGGTGGAATTCAGCGGCGACAGCGTGACATACTACGCCAACGACCAGCAGCACGTTGTCGTGTATCATCTGATGAACGGAGAGTCCATCTCGGTGGAGAGTGAGAATATCCTTGCATTCACGCGGGACTGCAAGTACGGCGTGCGTTTTCTCGGACAGGGCGTCGTATCGCAGAAGGGTCTTGCGACCTCGACGCTTACGGGGCAGGGTCCCGAGGCGTATGTGGCGGTGCTTGTGGACGGCAACCCCCTTGTCATGAGCAACATACAGTCGGGAAGCACAATAGAAGCCGACCCCGATGCGACGGTCTGCTGGATAGGCGCCGACCCCACCATGCGCACGGACATCTCCTGGCGCAACTTCATAGGTCAGAGCTCGGGCGAATCGTATATGTTCGAGTGGGGACCCCAGTCCCACGCCACGGTGATAATACAGCCGATGGAGCGTGTATCGGGTGTCGATCTCTCGATGGACGGGAGCCGTTCGGGTTCAAGACCCTCAAGGCAGAGAAGTCTTTTCTGACGGCGTATGGATATACGCGGACGTATACGCCCCAAACCGTTGGTTTTACGGGGAGTATACGCCTATACGCCGTTTTTCGGGGTTGCTTATATATTTATACTATATATTTACAGTGAACACATACTCCGCTTCCGACGATGATGTGTTTCACGGCTGCAACGGGTGCTTTTATCAAACACTCTCCCAAATATAAAAATAAGGTGTCTTGGTGTCTATACCCTGTAATTTCAACGGTTTCAGGTGTATTATACAGTGTCTGGTGGGTGTATGGGGCGTATGCGGCGGCGTATGCTTACGGGGTTTTGCGAAACCTGCTCATAAATTTACAGCCGGAGCGTGTATCGGGCGTCGATCTCTCGATGGACGGGAGCCGTTCGGGTTCAAGACCGTCAAGACAGAGAAGTCTTTTCTGACGGCGTCGGTGTCCGGGCATACACCGAGGCAGACACCCGAAACCGTTGATTTTACAGGGAGAAGACACCCGGACACCATTTTTCTGACTTGCTCATATATTTACAGCGGACACATACCCCGCTTCCGATGATGATGTGTTTCACGGCTGCAACGGGTGCTTTTATCAAACACTCTCCCAAATATAAAAATAAGGTGTCTTGGTGTCTATACCCTGTAATTTCAATGGTTTCAGGTGTATTATACAGTGTCCGGGGGGTGTATGGGGCGTATGCGGCGGCGTATGCTTACGGGGTTTTGCGAAAAAAGTTCGGAATGTGAAAATAAGATGATTTTTTCGGCACGCTCTTGATTTTTTCGGGATTTTGTGCAATAATATAATATGCGGACAATGACCGCATGAAGTAAAAGGAGTATCGGTATGGGTATAAATATCGCACTTGACGGACCCTCGGGCGCGGGTAAGTCCACCATCGCGAAGCTCGCGGCGAAAAGGCTCGGCTTCGTTTACGTGGATACGGGCGCTATGTACCGCTCGATAGCCTATAACGCCATGAGCCGCGGCATAGATACAGCCGACGAACAGGCTGTCACCGGGAGCTTGCAGGGGCTTAAAATAGAGCTTGCCTACCGCGAGGGCACACAGGCTGTCCTCGTCAACGGCGAGGACGTTTCGGATAAGATACGCACCCCCGAGGTGTCTATGGGCGCTTCGGCAGTTGCAAAGCTGTCTGCGGTGCGGGAGTTCCTGCTCGAAACTCAGCGGAACATTGCCGCCGGGAACGACATCATCATGGACGGCAGGGATATCGGCACGGTTGTCCTGCCCAATGCGCAGGTCAAGCTGTTCCTGACGGCTTCCGCCGAGGAACGCGCGAACCGCCGCTTTAAGGAATTGCAGGAAAAGGGCGACCCTTCCACTTATGAGGAAGTGCTCGCCGATATCGAACAGCGCGACTACAACGATACTCACCGCGACATTGCCCCGCTGAAACAGGCGGAGGACGCGGCGGTGATAGACTCCACCTCCATGACCATAGATCAGGTCGTGGACGAGATCGTCAGGGCTGCCGAGGCTGCGAAGAAGCCCTCGGACGAAAAAAAAAAGAAGCGCAGTGAACGGGAGATGATGCCCGTCCGCCCCGTCACAAAGACGCATAGGCTCAACCCCGTAAGGCAGTTTTTCTACAACTTGCTCCGCGTGATCGTGACCTTCATCATGAAGCATAAGTACGATCTCACATACGAGGGGCTGGAGAATGTGCCGACCGACGGCGGGAACGTGTTCGCCTCGAACCACAGAAGCTATGCCGACCCCGTGCTGATAGCGCTGGGGGCGAGGGTGCCTATCTCCTACATGGCTAAGGACGAGCTGTTCCATAAGAACATCTTCTTTACGTGGCTCATAAAGACCTTCGGGGCTTTCCCCGTGGTCAGGGGCGCGGGGGATACATCGGTCATAGACACTTCCATAGACAAGCTCGAAAGCGGACGAAATCTTGTTATCTTCCCCGAGGGCACGCGCTCGAAGGACGGCAAGGTCGCCAGGGGCAAGACGGGCGTGGCGCTCATCGCGGCTGTAGCACAGACCAAGGTGGTGCCCGTGGGGATAAACTTCGAGGGCGAAAAGCTCACGAAAGGAAGCAAGGTCGTGGTTCGCTACGGCAAGCCTATAGACCCAGCGGAGATAGGCGTGACCTCCGCAACGACCGGAGATGTCAAGAGGATAAAGAAGGAGATCATGGATTCCATTACGGGATTAGTGTATTAAATGTTAAGAGAATGTAAAATTTTACGCGCAAAGACCGCGGGTTTCTGTTTTGGTGTAGACAGAGCCTTAAAAATAGTGTATAATATATTAGATAACCGAAATAATGTTGTGACATTAGGACCGATTATCCATAATCGCAATGTCGTCGAGGAACTCGAAGCGCGGGGCTGTAAAGCCGTGACGCTTGACGAGGTAACGGCGGGACAGACGGTGATAATCCGCTCTCACGGAGTGAGCAGAGAGGTCTACGGGGCGCTCGCGGAAAAGGGCGCCGAGATCGTGGACGCTACCTGCCCTTTCGTCGAACGCATACATAAGACCGCTCTCGAAATGTCGGAGCAGGGCGCTGCCGTGTTCATCGCGGGTGACGTAAGCCACCCCGAGGTCGAGGGCATACGCGGCTTTTGCAGCGGGGAGTCTTATGTGTTCGCGGACTTGGATGAGCTGAAAAAGCTCATAGAGGAGCACGCGCCGAAGGACGGCGGGAGGACTGCCTGCGTTCTGTCACAGACGACATATAACAAGGAGATGTGGGAGGACTGCTGCCGCTGGCTTCGTTCGGAGCGCCCCGATGTCAGGGTGTTCGATACGATATGCAGTGCGACCGCAAAACGACAGGAGGAAGCCGAAAGGCTCTCCCGTCAGGCTGATTTGATGATAATTGTCGGAGGCAAGAACAGCTCGAATACTCACAAGCTCACACAGGTGTGCGAGAAAAACTGCCGCACCCTTTACGTGGAGAACGCCCGTGAGCTCAGAGAGGTACTGCCGACGGTGGGCGATCTTAGGTTTGCAAAATTTATCGGGATTTCTGCCGGCGCTTCTACGCCGGGTCATATAATTGAGGAGGTACAACAGGCCATGACTGAACTGAACGAAAACATCAACAATGTTGAGGAGGAAGAGTTTAACTTTGCGGAGGAACTCGAGAAAACTATCAAAACTATACATAAGGGGAAGAAGGTAGAAGGCACCGTAACGGCTATCAATGCCAACGGCGAGGTAATAGTTGACATAGGCACCAAGCACACGGGCTATATCCTTCCCGGCGAGCTCTCCGACGACCAGTCGAAGAAGCCCGAGGAGATCGTTTCCGTGGGCGAGACTATCCCGCTGATAGTTCTCCAGACCAGCGACGAGAAGGGCACTGTAGAGCTCTCCAAGAGAAGAGTTGACGCGGCTCTGGGTCTTGAGAAGATCGCACAGGCTAAGGAGGACGGCACCGTTCTCGAAGGCACCGTTACCAACATCGTCAAGGGCGGCGTTATCGTTTCGTCCAACGGTGTGAGAGTGTTCATTCCCGCTTCCCAGGCTGTTCCGAGAGGCGGCGACCTTGAAGAGCTCAAGGGCAAGGACGTAAGGTTCAAGATCCTTGAAGTCAACGAGCAGAGACAGAAGGCTGTAGGCTCTATCCGTGCCGTTGAGCGCGAGGAGAGAGATGCGGCTAAGGCTAAGTTCTTCGAGACCGCAAAGCCCGGCGACGTTATGACGGGCGAGGTAAAGAGCATAACCGATTACGGCGTATTCGTTGACCTGGGCGGCGTTGACGGTCTTGTCCGCAGGATAGACCTCTCCTGGAAGAGAGTAAAGCACCCCTCCGATGTTGTTTCCATCGGCGACAAGATCGAGGTCAAGATCAAGGATATAGACCCCGAGACAGGAAAGGTATCCCTTATCTACAAGAAGGAAGAGGAGAACCCCTGGAAGGTATTCACCGACAATTACTCCGAGGGTCAGGTAGTTACCGTTAAGGTAGTATCCCTCACCGCTTTCGGCGCTTTCGCACAGATCATCGACGGCGTTGACGGTCTTATCCACATCTCCCAGATAGCCAACCAGAGAGTTGACGCTGTAGGCGATGTCCTGAAGGTAGGTCAGGAGGTCGATGTCAAGATCACCGAGATCGACTACGACAAGAGAAGGATCAGTCTTTCCATCAGGGCTCTGCTTCCTGCCGAGGATGAGGATTGACCGCGCGGATAAGCGCTTAGCTTGATAAACTATGGGGGCGGTAACACGTCCCCATTATATTTGAAGTGTGATCTCGGAGAAAAATGACAAAACGAGAAAGGTCATGAGAATGGAAGAAAAAAGGAAAAAGAACGGGAAACGCCGAACAAAAAAGAAAAAAGGCTCAAACCCCGCGGTAGTGATACTGAAAGTATTCGGGACGCTGCTGCTTTCCGCCGTGATGATCGTGATAATAACGGGGTCGATCTTTGCGACCGCCCTTACGATATACGTTCTCAATTTCGCGGACACCACCACCACCGTCAACCTTGAGGAGCGCACGGTATCGAGCAGCGTGACCAGATTCTTCTGCAAGAATCCCGCTTACGACCCCGAGAACCCCGATCCCGACGTGGACGAGTGGATGATATATTACGGCATAAAGAGCACTGCCCGAAAGCCCAAATGGGTCGATATCGAGAACATTCCCGTGTTCGTGCAGGACGCCTTCGTTTACACCGAGGATCAGCGTTTCTACACCCATGACGGCGTAGATTTCAGACGTACCCTCATGTCTATCATCAGGACGCTGCTCGGCAATCAGCAGGGCGGTTCGACCATCACTCAGCAGGCGATAAAGAACATCACGGGCGACGACGAGACTCAGGGCGCCGAGGCTGTTGAGCGTAAGCTGCGAGAGATATTCAGGGCGATAAACGTCGAGAAGGTCTACACCAAGCAGGATATCCTCGAAGCATACCTGAACGTCATCGAGTTCGGCGACGGCTATAACGAGATAGTCGGATTGCAGTCGGCTGCGAATTACTACTACTGCAAGGACGTTTCCGAGCTGACACTTGCCGAGGCTGCGAGCCTTGCGGCGATGATAAAATCCCCCACCACCCTCAATCCCCTCTATAATAAAGAAGAGAACAGAGGGCGTATCGACTATACCCTGAAGATGATGCTCGATAACGGCGCTATCTCTGACGATGAGTATGAATACGCCATGAAGTCAGCCGATGAACTGAAGGCTATAGGAGATCCGGATTTTTCTTCCGTTGAGGAGGAAAACGAACTGGATGATTATGAGTTCGGCATCACCGACTGGTTCCTTGACGCCGCGATAGATCAGTCTATCTGGGAGATCGCGAATCAGGCAGGCATAGAATTCACCGAGGCGGAGCAGAGGCTCTACAGCGGCGGATACGACATCTACTGCACCGTAGACCTCAATATGCAGAACGAGATGACTACCCGCATGAGGGAGGACGGCAACTTCCAGGCATGGTCATTCGGGGACGACAAGCTCGAATCCACTTTCGTCTGCGTGGACTACACGGGGCAGGTGCTCTGCAACGTCAGCTCCCGCAATAAGAAAAAGAAGTCACGTATCTTCAACAACGTCCACCAGGGCGCACGTCAGCCGGGTTCGTGTATCAAGCCTATAGCTTCCTACGCGCCCGCTATGGAGCAGGACCTTATCACCTACTCCTCGCTCATAAACGACAGCCCTATCATGGTCGATACCAATAATGACGGCGTTGACGAGGAATGGCCTGTAAACTACTCCGAGGACGGTCTTACGGGCGCATGGTCGAAGGCTGATATCCCTGCATGGAAAATGCTGGCGAAGTCCTTAAACACTGCGCCCGCGAAACTCGTTCAGCAGATGACGCCTTCATACTGCTTCAACTTCCTGCGTGAAAAGCTCGATATCACGACGATAATCGAGGGAGAGGACAACAACTTCTCGGGTATGACCGTCGGCGGTCTTACCACGGGTACTCACCCCGACGAGCTGGCAGGCGCGTACACTATCTTCGGCAACGGCGGAAGAAAGTACGAGACCACCTACGTAGACCACATCGAAGCCACCGACGGCACGATGATCTACGAGCACAGCAGCGGATACAAGCAGGCGATATCCGATTCCACCGCCTACATCATGAACAAGATGATGCAGAAGGCAGTCACCGACAGCGAGGGTACGGCACGCTACGGCAAGCTGAAAAACACCGTGCTCGCCGCCAAGACAGGTACCTCGAACGAGTGGGTAGACCTTAACTTCGTCGGCTGCTCGCCCGATTACGTCAGCGCGGTATGGATAGGCTACGAGGAGTGGAAGACCATTCCCACCGACAGATATCAGAACATCGGCGAGATATGGCACAACCTCTTCGGCGACTACTGCGAGAACGAGAAGAACCATGATTTCGTAAGACCCGATTCCGTGGTCGAGCTGAAATACTGCACCGCTACGGGCAACATCTCGAACGGGAACTGCCCCTCTGACACGGGCTGGTTCAAGTCCACC
The DNA here is from genome assembly GCA_902781565.1 of uncultured Ruminococcus sp. GTDB lineage: Bacteria > Bacillota > Clostridia > Oscillospirales > Ruminococcaceae > YE71. The sequence goes on along the minus strand of CACZJT010000040.1, from coordinate 29,527 downwards.
AATATCCCGCCCACCTGCGGCTGGCATTGATGGCTGTAAGCTATAAGCTATAAGCTAACAAATTGCACGGGGCTGTGCGGGGGAGCAATGGCGTTCCCCTCCCGAAGCGCAGCCCCTTTTTGTTGAGAAAGAGGAAAAATATGGAAAATATCAGACTATGCTGTCCCTGTCATTTCGGGCTTGAAAGCGTGCTGAAATTTGAGATCGGCAAGATCGGCGGCGGGGACATCACCGTGACCGACGGAAAGATTTCCTTCACGGGCGGAGAGGAGCTTATCCCCCGCGCTAACCTGCGGCTCTCGACTGCCGAGAGGGTGCTTATAGAGCTGGGAACTTTCCGCGCCGAGAGCTTCGAGCAGCTTTTCGACGGCGTTTACGCCCTGCCCCTTGAACGCTTCATCGGCAAGGGGGACGCCTTCCCCGTCAAGGGTCACAGCCTGAACTCGAAGCTGCACAGCATTCCCGACTGTCAGCGTATAATAAAAAAAGCCGCAGCAAAGCGCCTTGGCGAGAAGTTCGGCAGCACATGGCTCGCGGAAACGGGGGCGGTACATCAGCTTCAATTTCAGATACTCAAGGACGTCTGCACCCTGTACCTCGACACCACGGGCGCGGGGCTCCACAAGCGGGGCTACCGCAGGAACTCCAACGCCGCGCCCATTAAGGAGACCCTCGCGGCGGGCATAATCGACCTGGCTCGGGTGAGGGCGGACAGCGTGGTCTGCGACCCGATGTGCGGCTCGGGGACGTTCCTGATCGAAGCGGCGTACAAGGCTTGTTCCATCGCCCCGGGACTGCGGAGGTCGTTTTCAGCCGAGAGCTGGAAGCAGCTCCCCGCAGAGCTATGGAGAGCGGAGCGGGACGCGGCGCTGGGGGCGGTCAACAAGGCTTCGGGGTACAAGGGCTTCGGCTATGACATCGACCCCGCGGCGATAGACCTGACCCTCGAAAACTCCCGCAAGGCGGGGGTACAGTCGCGGCTGACCGTCCGCGAGCAGGACGTGATGAAGTTCAAAGCTCCCGAGGGGGCTATCACCATATGCAACCCGCCCTACGGCGAACGTATGCTCGAAATACGCGAAGCCGAGGAGCTTTACAAGCGGCTCGGAGAACGCCTGCGCCCCGATTCGGCGCACCCTGCGGTGATAATTTCCCCCGACGAGGACTTCGAGAAATTCTTCGGGAAGAAAGCCGACAAGAAGCGCAAGCTCTATAACGGCATGATAAAATGCAACCTGTATATGTATTTCAAGTGAGGTAAAAAATGGACAGTAAGATCGAAGCGGTAGTTTTCGACATGGACGGAGTGCTGTTCGACACCGAGCGGCTTTGTCTGCGGGTGTGGAAGATCGTGGGCAATCGGCACGGGATAGAGGGCATTGAGGAGGTGTTCCCGCTGTGCATAGGCAGGACGACCACCGACACGAAGCGGATAATCCTCGAACACTTCAGCGACCTTGACATCGACCCGCTCTATGAGGAGATACGGGAGGAGATGCAGCGTATCATCGCGGAGGAGGGCTTGCCGAAGATGCCCTACGCGGACGAGGTGCTGAAAGCGCTGAGAAGCATGGGGGTGCCGCTGGCGCTGGCGTCGTCATCGCGGTACGAGACTGTGTGCAGGGAGCTGAAAATGGCGGGGTTCTACGACTATTTTAGGGCGGTGACAGGCGGCGACATGGTGGAGAACGGCAAGCCCTCTCCCGACATTTATCTGAAAGCCTGCGAGCTGTTAGGGGTCGAGCCGACGAGAGCCGCGGCTGTGGAGGACAGTTTCAACGGAGTTCGGGCGGCAAATGCGGCGGGAATGTTCACGATAATGGTACCCGACATGGTAAGTCCCGACGAAGAGATGCGGCAGAAAGCGAACGTGATAGTCACGGACATCAGGGGCGTATTGAGTATTTTGAATGAAAGATCATAATTTGAGGAGCGGGATAATTCGGAATTCGGAATTCGGAATGCGGAATTGAAGGAGCGGCTGCGCCGCGGATATGCGGACGCGGTTTCGCAAGCGAAACCGCTCCGCCGAAGCCGCAAAAAGAAAGTGGCACTCTGTAGCACAAACACGCCGGATGCAAGGGGCGGCGTTAGCCCCTTGCCCGGATGCAAGGGGCGGCGTTAGCCCCTTGCCGAGGTCAAGGGCGAGGAGCCCTTGCAGGGGAGCGCGAAGCGCGTGGGGGCAGCGCCCCCGTTGCGCCGAAGGCGCAAAAAGCACACGTACCGCAAACACAAAGCGAACCCGAGAAACGCAAGTCCGAAAGTTAAATCGGCGATACCAGAAAATGTGCAGTAAGGGCAGAAACGTCCCGCCCCGCACAAAGTAACGTGAACAAGACGTATCGCCGATTTAATTTCACGAAACAGCGAAGCGCATTTCGTGAAACCCCAAACCTGCCGCAAGGCAGGCTGTGGCAAGGTACGCCCTACGTTATCCACGGGCGCACACATAGGTGCGCCCCTACATCATGGACAACGTAACGTTGTTCGTGTGGGGAGGTCGGAGCAAGCCCTGAACGAACTTGTTCGTACCCCCTACATCAAATAAACATAGGGTCAATGCCCCTTGAACGACTGCCGCGGGTGTCTGATATTTCAACCACAAATAATTTTTGCCTTTGGCAAAAATGCCGCGAACTTCGTGCAGGGGTCTCCCCTGCAAATTATGATTTATCTTTATCTTAAAGGAGTGATCGCTATGTGCGGTTTTGTTGGATTTACTAATCATATTGACAATGCTGAAAGTGTCGTCGGGCTTATGTCCGATCGTATAGCTCACCGCGGTCCCGATCAGGCGGGACAGTTCGTCGATGACGCCGTCGCTATGGGGTTCCGCCGCCTTTCCATAATCGACCTCTCCGAGGCGGGAAGTCAGCCTATGACCAACGAGGACGGCACCGTGGTCATCACCTTTAACGGCGAGATATATAACCACGCCGCACTCCGCGAACAGCTCGCCGCCGCAGGTCATCGCTTCAAAAGCCGCGCCGATACCGAGGTGCTCGTTCACGGCTATGAGGAATGGGGGCTCAAAGCCCTGCTCTCTAAACTCCGCGGAATGTTCGCCTTCGTGATCTACGATAAGCGCGACGGCACGATCTGCGGCGCGAGGGACTTCTTCGGCATAAAACCCCTCTATTACGGGCTTTTCGGCAAGACCCTCATGTGGGGCAGCGAGATAAAGAGCTTCCTCGATCACCCCGAATTCGTCAGGGAACTCAACACCGATACCCTCGAAACTTACCTGACCTTCCAGTATTCCCCGACCTCCGAAACGTTTTTCCGAAACGTCTATAAGCTCCCCGCCGCTCACTGCTTCACCTACCGTGAGGGTAAGATGAACGTGGAACGCTACTGGGAGATAAAGTTCACCCCCGATGATGAGCCTACCCTCGAAAACTGGGTCAACGATATTTCGGATACCTTCGAGGACAGCGTTGCCGCTCACAAGATAGCCGATGTTGAGGTCGGGTCCTTCCTTTCGAGCGGCGTGGATTCGAGCTACGTGGCGGCTGTCGCGAACGTGGATAAGACCTTTACGGTCGGCTTCGGCGAGGACATCAAGTACAACGAGATCGGCTATGCCAAGGAGTTCTCCAAGTACATCGGGCGCGAGAATACCTCGAAAGTGATCTCCCCCGAGGATTTCTGGGGGACGTTCGCAAGGATACAGTACCACATGGACGAACCCCTCGCCGACCCTGCGGCGGCGGCGCTCTGGTTCGTCTGCGGTATAGCTTCCGAAAAGGTCAAGGTCGTGCTTTCGGGCGAGGGCGCTGATGAGATATTCGGCGGCTACGAGATCTACCACAATCCCGACGACATGGCGGCTTACGAGCATATACCGCTCCCCCTGCGCCGCGCGGCGGGCAGGGCGGTCGAGGGTCTGCCGCACAAGCACGGCGTCAATTTCATTCTCCGAGGGAGCAAGACCCTCCGCGAGCGCTTCATCGGCAACGCCTATATGTTCACCCCCGAGGAACGCAAGGCTCTGCTGAAAATAAAGACCAATGCCCCCGACCCCACGGCGATAACCAAGCCGTTTTACGATAAGTGTACAAAAAATGACCCTGCCACCCAAATGCAGTATCTCGATCTGCACCTCTGGATGACGGGGGATATCCTGCTGAAAGCCGATAAGATGAGCATGGCGCACTCGCTGGAGCTTCGCGTGCCGTTCCTTGACAGAAAGGTGATGGCGCTCGCCGAGCGCATACCCAAGCGCTTCCGCATCACGAAAACGGCGACCAAGTACGCCATGCGCTTAGCCGCCCGCCGCGCCTGCCCGCCGCAGACGGCTGACAAGAAAAAGCTGGGCTTCCCCGTGCCGACGCGCGTATGGCTCAAAGAGGACAAATACTACGGCATAGTAAAGGAGCGCTTCCTCTCTGCGGATTCCGAGCGCTTTTTCCATACCGAACAGCTCGTGAAGCTGCTCGACGAGCATCGCGAGGGCAAGTACGACCATTCCCGCAAGATATGGACGGTCTACACATTCCTCGTGTGGTACGATGTTTTCTTTAACAATGCGAAAATATGAAAAGACCCCCGAAAGCCCTGAGCTTTCGGGGGATCGTTTTACAGAAAAGAGATCTGAATGTCGGAAACGATGTTCCCGGGGAGGGACACCGCCAGTTTTATGTAGCCGTCGCAGTACATGAGCGTGTCGTCGTTGATCGGCTGACCGTTGCCGTAGCTTGCGAAAACGCTGTCAATGCCGCTTCCGAGCTTCACGCCCGTGCAGAGCTGAGGTTCGTTCTCTCCGTCCTCGGAGGGCGCCCCTGTTATCTCAATGCCCGAGATAGTATCGTCATCTACTTCCAGTTCCATATTGTGGTAATGGTAAACGATGACGTCTTTATTGCTTAGCCTGCTCACCACGGAGGTAGGCGGGGAGAGTTCCTCTCCGAGAAGTTCCTGAATGGAAGCGAAAGAATCCCCCACGCCCAGCTCAATGCCGTTGTAGTTGACATTGGCGGTGACATCGAGGTTCATATTGTTGATATCGGGGTTATTGGGGTCGGCGTAGCTTATAGTAGTGGTCGATTCGGTAGTGGTCGGAGTAGTCGTGACCGAGGTAGTAGTTGTGGTAGTAGTTTCCGTCGGCGGGGGAGTGGTCGTGGTAGTAGTCGGCGCGGGGGTAGTGGTAGTGGTGGTAGTAGTCGGCGCATGGGTAGTAGTGGTAGTCGCGGGAGTAGTGGTCACGGGGATAGTAGTTGTTATCTTTTTGGTAGTGGTAACGGGTATCGCCGTAGTAGTCGCCTTGGAAGTGACCGTATTGCTTGCGGAAGTCGTCGCAGTGGAAGTTTCGGTCGTAGTGGTTATGAAAGTAAAGCTCGTAGCGGCAGTTGTCGAAACATTTTTCTTTTCGAGGGGCATATCTACGTTCCCGCAGCCCGCAAGAGCGAGAGCGGCGGCGCAGACAGCGGCTATACTGTATATCTTTATGTTCATTCTGTTCCTCCGTATATATCTGTTATCTCCGCCGATATCCGCGGAGAAGTTCCCATCTTCATTATATTTTACACCATTTGTGCCGAAAAGTCAATATGCCGAATTATGAAAAATGACGGTAAAGGAGGGAAAAAATGTAGCTATTATATAAAATGATATATGATGAGGGGAGAAGATCATAATTTGTAAGGCTGACCGCGTTGCACTATTTGGTGTAGGGGGTACGAACTATGTTCGTACAGGGCTTGCACCCGCCATTTTGACGTGTGTTCCGCCTGCCTTACGACACAAGACCTGTAGGGTCGGCGCACCACGGCGTGGGTGCCGTTGCCCCGACCTCCTATATCGTACGCCCAATGTAGGGGCGAGCATAGAAACCTTTAGGTTTCCCTCGCCCGTGATTACCTGCGGATTCGGTCGGCTTTTGCCCGCCTGACGGCGGGTTTGGGGTTTCACGAAATGCGCTCCGCTGTTTCGTGAAATTAAATCGGCGATACGTCTGTTCACGGTACTTTGTGCGGGGCGGGACGTTTCTGCCCTTACTGAACGTTTTTAATTGATATCGCCGATTTAAGCGGGCGGTTCGTGTGCGGTTCTTGGCGGGGATTTGTCTTGTCGGTACGTGTGTTTTTTGCGCCTGCGGCGCAACGGGGGCTCTGCCCCCACGCGCTTCGCGCTCCCCTGCCTAAGGGCTCCTCGCCCTTAGGAATCCTCGCCATCCTCGCGCGGCTGGACCCGCTGTCTGTGCTACAGAGTGCCGCTTTCTTTATTTGTGCCTGCGGTCATTTTACTCTTTCTAAATCATGCGGAGCGAAGCGACCGCATATCCGTCGCGTAGCGACACCTTCAATTCCGCATTCCGCATTCCGAATTCCGAATTATGATTTGTCTCACTTGTGATATTTTCCGTTCGCCGCTATCGAGAACGCGCGGTAGACTTGCTCACATAACATTACCCTCGCCAGTTGGTGCGGAAACGTCATCGGTGACATGGAGAGCCTGTAGCCGCAGGACTTCTTCACCCGCTCCGCAAGCCCGAAGGAACTCCCGATGAAAAGATTTACCGTCCCGAAACCCTTCACTCCCGCATCGGTCAGAAGCCTGCTCAGCTCCTCGGAGCTTGCGGTCTTGCCCTCTATGCACAGCGCAATGTTGTATGCGACTTTCGCGGTCAGGTACTTGTCCATGAGCGCCGCTTCTTTTTCAAGAGCGGCAGTTATCTCCTTCTCGGAGGGACTGTCCGTCAGCCGCGATTCGGGCAGCTCGCACACCGCAAAGGTGCAGTACGCCCCAAGCCGCTTCGCGTATTCCTCCACCGCTTCACGCCAGTAACGCTCTTTCAGCTTTCCCACACAAACAATGTTGACTTTTATCATATGTGCTCCTTAAAAAGCGATAGCCCCGCCGCCCTCCATAGGCGCGGCGTAGAGCAGATAGTCCTTCATGCATTCGAGGGGCGAGAGCGCTTCGATCGCGGCGCGGACGGCGGTCTCGGGGGTGTTGTTCTCGGGGCTTATGTGGGCGAGGACGAAATTCCGCGTGCCGCCCTCCGCAAGCTCTTTGAGCATTTCCCCGCAGCTGACGTTTGAGAGGTGCCCGCGGTCGGAGCGTATGCGCTCCTGCAATTCGTAGGAGTAGCTCCCGTTTCTCAGCATATCGGGATCGTAGTTCGATTCGAGCATGACAAGCTCCGCACCGCTTATCCCGCTGCGTATATCCTCGGTGATGTGTCCCGAATCGGTGCAGAGAGCCGCGGTCTTTCCGTCGGGGAATCTCACCCTGTAGCCGCAGCTTGCGGGAGTGTCGTGGGGGGTAGGGAAGTGCGTCACCTCAAAGCCGCCGATCTTTACGGGCAGACCGTCGTCTATCGGGTGGGCGAACGCCCCCGAGAGCATATCCCTGCTCCGCAGGATATCGAGGTTCTTCTGCTGGGCGTAGACGGGGGCGTGGACTTTCTTCATAAAGACTTTCAGCCCCGCCACATGGTCGGAGTGGGTGTGGGTGATGAACACCGCCTTTATCGCCGAGAGCGGTATCATATTCGCCGCCAGCCCCTCGCAGATACGCTTGCAGGACACCCCGCAGTCGATGAGTATGCCGCCCTCGGACGTCCCGAAAAAACAGCAGTTGCCCTTGCTCGATGAGAACATCGGATAGATACGTGCCAAACCGCCAAACACTTCCTTTCGTTCAATGGGTGGAAATGATCAAATGTGTGTAGGGTCTATGTTTTGTGAAAATGCCGTTATTCGCTTTTCGCCGCAGCCTGCTCCAGCCTCTTGTCAAATTCCTCGGCGGGCATGGGCTTGGCGTAGTAGAAGCCCTGTATCATATCGCAGTCCTGTTCCGCAAGGAAGTCTACCTGCTCCTTATGCTCGACGCCCTCGGCGACGGTGCGCATATTAAGGCTCTTGGCAAGGCGTATCGCCTCGGTGACGATTATCTCTCCGCGCCCGTCGGCGTTCTCTCCGCGGAAGAACTCCGCGTCCAGTTTCAGTACGTCAAGGGGCATATCCTTGAGGGAGTTGAGGGACGAGTAGCCCGAGCCGAAGTCGTCCATCGAGACCGTGAAGCCGTAGCTTTTCAGCCGCGAGATCGTTTCGATAAGGACTTTCTTGTCGTCGAAGAAGGCGCTCTCGGTCAGCTCTATCTCGATAAGCTCGTGAGGTGCGCCCTCCTCATCGACTATCCTCTTTATCTGCTCGGCGAGGTCGCGCTCCGCGAAGTGCGCCCTCGAAACGTTCACCGATACAGGCACGCACTTGTAGCCCGCGTCGAGGCGCCGCTTCTGATCTCTTGCGGTGTGGCGTATCATGTAGTGGTCTATCTCGGTGATGAAGCCGTTTTTCTCGAATATGGGTATCATCTGAGCGGGAGACACAAAGCCCAGCTCGGGGGACTGCCAGCGGATAAGCGCTTCCGCGCCCCGCAGAGTATCGGTGCGGGGGTCGTACTTGGGCTGGTAGTATACGACGAACTCCTCCTCACGGAGGGCTTTTTCCTGCTTGGCTTCGACTGCGTCTATGCGGCGCTGTTCCTCGGCGAGCTTGTCATCGAAGAACGCCCACGCGGATTCGCCGTTCGCCGCCGCGATACGGGCGGTGCAGGCGTTGTTGTAGTGTACCTCTATGTCCTCGTCCTTCCTGCCGACGGGTCTGCCGCTCTTGCCGAGCTTTATGTCAACGGTGTCAACGCCTATGGCAACGGCTATCTTATGGGCGCTGCCCGTGGCTTCCACGGCGCGGAGGAGGTTCTCGATACGTGCTTCGAGGTCGGCTTTCTCGCTGTAGCGGAGCATGACCGCAAAGCTCTCGGATTCTCCGTGGGCGCAGATCTCCTTCTTGCCCACGAATGCCGAGAGTGTCGAGCCTATGCGCACCAGCAGGCGCTCGCCCTCTTCTACCGAGTGGCACAGACAGAAGTTATTGTACTTCTGTACGTAAATGTCAGCCACCGCGTATCTGTACCGCGCGAAGCGGCGCTTTGCGAGCATGGATTCGCCCGTGTTCGTGAACCAGAGCTTGTTGCGCCCGCCCGTCACGGGGTCGGTGAAGAACAGCTTCTTTATCCTGTTCTGATTGATGATGGAGGCTATGAGGTTCACGAACACGATGATTACCGTGACCGCGAACAGCAGGACTATGGTGAGGATCATTCCCACAAGGCTCAGCATATGGCTGTGGCGGAGGATAACGCAGTCCTTCATGCAGACGGTACATTTCTGCCCGCCGATGACCGTATCCATGCCGACCCAGTAGGGCAGGCGAAGCTCTGCCTGATCGTCCTCCATGATGATGTAATTGACGTCCGCGTCCTTGGGGATAGCCTCGCCGTTGTCGCGGGTAAGGAAGTGCAGGAGCTTGGAGAATTCATCGGTGTTGTAGGAAAGATACGGTATATGGTCGGTGGGATAGAGCAGATCGTTCTCGGTATCCCTCATGACGTATATCTCGTCTTTCTTTTCGTCTATCCGTCTGCGTCTGTCTGCCGAGAGGTCGCAGGTGTTCCTGCCCCCCACGCTCAGGAGCTCGCTCCCGTCCTCACCGCAGATCACTACGGTCTCTGCGAGGGCTTCGAGGTCATCGGCAAGCTCCGCGTCGGTGACGGAGCTGCTTTTGCCGCATAACTCGGCGAGCTTGGTGATATCCTCCGCGCTGTTCATCACCGAAGAAAGGACGGTGTTATATATGATAGCGGAGAAGAATATCATCACGGTGATGACGAAGAACAGTATCAGCACCAGCGTCACCAGCACAGCTGACCCGATACCCCTGTTTCGGAGCTTCAATATCCTGCGTTTTTTGTTCTTTGTCATATTAGTCCCTCCATGTATATAAAGCGATGTCTGCCTGTTTTTGTCGTATATCACTATTATAACATATCGGAGCGGAAAATGCAAGTGTGTGGGGGCAATATGACAGACAAAACAGGCGGAGGGTACGCATTGTCCGTATCCTCCGCCATTGTTCTTTTAGGGATTAGTATTAAAGCCTCGCCACGCCGCTCTCACGCGCCGCCTTTGCTACCGCTTCGGCTACCGCAGCCGCTACGCCTCTGTCGAGCGCCGAGGGGATTATATGCTCCGCCGACAGCTCCTCGTCCTTTACATAGCCCGCGATCGCACGCGCCGCGGCTATCTTCATCTCGTCATTGATGTCCCTCGCCCTTACATCGAGCGCACCTCTGAATATGCCCGGGAACGCCAGCACGTTATTGATCTGGTTCGGGAAATCGCTCCTGCCCGTGCCGACTACAGCCGCGCCCGCTTCACGCGCAAGGTCGGGCATGATCTCGGGAGTGGGGTTCGCCATCGCAAAGATGATCGGGTCCTTCGCCATGCTCTGCACCATCTCGGGGGTGACGCAGCCGGGAGCCGATACGCCGATAAATACGTCCGCACCCTTTATCACGTCCGCAAGGCTGCCTTTGCGCAGCTGCTTGTTCGTGATCTCTGCCATTTCCTCTTTTTCCTTGTTGAGCCCATCTCTGCCCTTGTAGATAGCGCCCTTTCGGTCGCAGAGCACAACGTCGTTCAGACCCATAGCTATGAGGAGCCTGATTATCGCAATGCCCGCAGCGCCCGCGCCGCTGGTGACTACCCTTATCTCGCCCAGCTTCTTTCCCGTCAGCTTCAGAGCGTTTATCATCGCCGCAAGGGTGACTACCGCCGTGCCGTGCTGGTCGTCGTGGAATATCGGGATATCGCTTATCTCCTTGAGCCTTCTCTCTATCTCGAAGCAGCGGGGCGCGGAGATGTCCTCGAGGTTCACGCCGCCGAAGGAGCCCAGCAGAAGTCCCACGGTCTTTACGATGTCGTCAACGTCCTTGGAGCGCACGCAGAGCGGCACCGCGTCAACGCCGCCGAAAGCCTTGAAGAGCGCACACTTGCCCTCCATGACGGGCATACCCGCCTCGGGACCTATGTCCCCGAGCCCCAGCACCGCGGTGCCGTCGGTTATGACCGCCACGAGGTTCGAGCGCCCGGTCAGTTCATAGCTCTTGTCGATGTCCTTCTGTATCTCGAGACACGGCTGTGCGACGCCGGGGGTGTACGCCAGCGAGAGATCATCGCGTGTTTCGAGGGGGCATTTGGTGATGACCTCCAGCTTGCCGTGCCATTTTTCGTGCAGTTTGAGTGATTCCTTTGCGTAATCCATTGTTTCAAGTCCTTTCGGATAAAATATACTTTTATTATACAATATCCCCCGCCAAATTACAATAACGACCGCGCAAATTTTATCGAACTATTTGTTAATAAAGCGTAAATTAACGGCGATCAAAAAGCGCCGATCTGCCGAACGTATGAAGAATAATGCAGTCTTTCCGCGAGTCCCGTCCGCGTATTTTTCGGCAGGCGTCAAAAAGACTGAAAATTTTTGTGATTTTTTCTTAAAAAAGTAGTGACAAACCGAAAATAATATGTTATAATGTAACTATGGCAGACGGCGGGGATCGCTGTCTTAAAAAGGGGGAACATAATATGCTCGATAAGATCAAACAGAAAAAGACCAAAAAAGCCGAGGCGACCGAGGAGCTCCGCGTCATGCAGGAGGAGCTCATTGACCTCGCAAATAAGGCTAAGGCTCAGAAGCTGCCCGTTATCATCACCATAGACGGCTGGTCGGCGGCGGGCAAGGGCTCTCAGATATCGCGGCTCATAAAATACCTCGACCCGCGCTTCTACGACGTTGAGGCTATCCGCAGTCCCAACGATCAGGAAAAACGCAAGCCCTGGATGCACCGCTTCTGGCAGAGGCTCCCGAAGGCGGGGGATATGCTTATCCTCGACGGAAGCTGGTACCGCGATACCGTGAACGCCTTAATGTTCGGCGAGATCGACAAGGAGGAGTACAAGCGCCGTATCCGCGATATCAATACCTTTGAACGTCAGCTCACCGACGACGGGGCGCTTCTCATCAAGCTGTTCCTCCACATCACCGCCGAGGAACAGAAAGCCCGTATCGACAAGCTCTCTTCGAGCGAGATCACCCGCTGGAGGGTCAGCGAGAACGACGTCATCAACAACCGCAATTACGATAAGTTCTTCCGCCGTTACGACAAGACCCTCGAACGCACCAACACCGACTACGCCCCGTGGCACGTCGTTCCCGCGAACGATAAGCTCACCGCCCGCCACGATATCCTCACCACCGTTTCGACGGCGATCAAGGGTGCCTGCGAAGCAAAGGAAAAAGGCGAACGCTTCAAGCCCGCGGCTCAGTTCGATACCATTGAGGTGAAGCCCGAGGAATTTAAGCTCGTAAAGACCAAGAAGCTCTCCGAGATCAAGATGGATAAGGCGCTGGACGATGAGGAGTACGGCAGGAAGCTCGAAAAGTATCAGAACCGCCTGTTCGAGCTGCAAAACCTCTGCTATCAGCGCAAGATACCCGTTATCATAGCCTACGAGGGCTGGGACGCGGGCGGCAAGGGCGGCAACATCAAGCGCGTGGCTTCCGCACTCGACCCCCGCGGCTGTGTGGTGAAGCCGATAGCAGCTCCCGAACCCTCGGAGCTGGCAAGGCACTATCTCTGGCGCTTCTGGACGAGAATTGAGAACGACGGTCACTTCACCATCTTCGACCGCACATGGTACGGGCGGGTAATGGTGGAGCCTATCGAAGGCATAACACCCAAGGAACGCGCGGACATGGCGTATCGGGAGATCAACGAGTTCGAGCGCCAGCTCACAGACTGGGGCGCCGTTATCGTCAAGTTCTGGATAAACATTGACAAGGACGAACAGTACCGCCGCTTCAAGGAGCGCGAGAATACTCCCTCGAAGCAGTGGAAGATCACAGAGGAGGACTGGCGCAACCGCGGCAAGTGGGAGCAGTACGAGGAAGCCGTTGACCGCATGGTGGAGCTGACCTCCACCGACTTCGCGCCCTGGACTATCGTCGAGGGCAACGACAAGAAGTACGCCCGCGTGAAGGCGCTGAAGACCATCTGCAAGATGATAGAGCAGAGGCTCCTTGCAGATGCGGAATAAACAGTGTATTTTCATCAAACATACACGAAAAAGGTATACATTCTATCATAAACATAGGGTATAATACAGAACATGGAGAGCCGTTCCGTGCGGGCGGCTCTTTCAATAAAGCAACGGAGGTAAAAGACTATGAAATACGTATGCGAGGTTTGCGGATACATCTATGACGAGGCAGAGGGCTGTCCCGAGGCAGGCATCGAAGCAGGTACCAAGTGGGAGGACGTTCCCGAGGATTTCGTCTGTCCTCTCTGCGGCGTGGGCAAGGATCAGTTCGCCGCCGAATAAAGGACTTGCTGTACGAAATATCGTACTTATACTACGCGCGCCGCTAAGCGCTCCGTTATATGCCCTCTGCCAAAGCCACATAGTGGCTTTGGCGGCTGCTGCGCAGCCTGCAAAGCACAACTTCGTTGTACTTTGCAACAGAGGGCAGTATATCACAAGTGAAAGGATGTGCTTATTATGGCATTTGAGCTTACAGCTGCGAATTTTGAGGAAGCGGCAGAAATGGGAAAGCCCATGCTCGTTGACTTCTGGGCGCCCTGGTGCGGTCCCTGCAAGAGAATGGGACCCGTCATAGAGGAGCTTGCCGAGGAAAGACAGGACGCTCTTGTGTGCAAGGTGAACGTTGACGAGAACGGCGACCTTGCGGAGCGCTTCGGCGTCATGAATATCCCGAACTTTGTCGTTATCAAAAACGGCGAGGTCACGGGCAGACAGATAGGCGCCTGCTCCAAGGACGTACTCACGGGGCTTCTGGACGGCTGATAACAGGGAATACACAGACGCATCGTTCCGTCGGGACGGTGCGTTTTTGCTTATAGGGAATGTAAAACTTCTGTGAATAAAAATCCTCTAAATAAAAAAATCTGTAAATACGCTTGCAATTTGAGAAACGATTTGTTATAATGAATGTATGTGATTTCTTGACTATTATTGTAAAGAGGCTTTGATAATGGAAAACGAAAACATACCCGCGGGCGAAAAGCTCGCCGCCGAAAAAAAGGAAGGCGAAAAGAAATTCGATATCTTCGGAGAGGTGCTGGACTGGCTCGAATCCTTTGTGTTCGCGAGCTTTATCGTGCTGCTCATATTCATCTTCATATTCAGGACGGTGGTGGTAGACGGCGCTTCGATGAACCCGACCCTCTACAACTCCCAGCGGCTCATACTCACCCACTTCAACTACACCCCCGAGAAGGGCGACATAATCGTCTGCAACTCCCCCGGGCTCAACAAGACCATAATCAAGCGCTGTATAGGCGTGGCGGGGGATACCGTGGTGGTGAATTACGACAGCAACACGGTCATGGTGAACGGCGAGAAGATAGACGAGCCCTACCTTGACGCCTCAAAGCCTATGGCGGATATGCCTTATTTCGATGAGACCTACCGTATCTCCGAGAGCGCATATCAGTACGTAGTCCCCGAGGGGACGGTCTTTGCGATGGGCGACAACCGCAACGGCTCCAACGACAGCCGCTCGCCCGACATCGGCTTCATAAGCACCGATGACATCTTAGGACACGCGGTATTCAGATTCTTCATAGGCTACGACGAGAACGGCAACAAAAATCCCGGGAGCCTGGGATTCTTAAAGTAAATTCGGAATGCGGAATTCGGAATTCCGAATTAAAAAAGATAAGGGTGGTGTGATGATGAGCGGGACTACGCACGTTCAGTGGTTTCCGGGACATATGGCAAAGACGCGCAGGATAATGCAGTCTAACCTGAAGCTGGTGGACGCGGTGGTGGAGATCACCGACGCGCGGATACCCTATTCGAGCCGAAATCCCGAAATGGACAGGCTCGTGGGGGCGAAGCCGAGACTTTTACTTCTCAACAAGGCGGATTCCGCTGACGAGACCATCACCTCGCAGTGGATAGACCACTACAAGCGAAAAGGCATCACCGCGGTGGCTACCGACTGCCGAAGCGGTAAGAATATAAACAGGTTCAAGGCGGCGCTCACGGAGCTCATGGCGGAGCAGGTCGCCGTCTGGGAGCAGAAGGGTATGCACGGCAGACCCATACGCATGATGATAGTCGGCATACCGAACGTGGGAAAGTCCTCCTTCATCAACAGGCTCGCGGGCTCAAAGCGGGCTAAGGTCGAGGACAGACCCGGCGTCACGCGCGGCAAGCAGTGGGTGTCGATAGGCGATAATATGGAGCTTCTCGATATGCCCGGTATACTCTGGCATAAATTCGACGATAAGCTGGTGGGAGAGCATCTGGCTTTCACGGGGGCGGTCAAGGACGATATACTCGATTCGGAGTATCTCGCTTGCAGGCTGCTGGAGCTTCTTGCGGAGGAGTACCCCGAAAGCATCATCGGGCGCTACGGCATATCGCTTGACGATCTGCCCGAGAACGAGGACGAGAGCGCGGGCTGCGTCAGGGGCTTCGAGCTGCTTGAACGGGTCGGAAGGAAGCGGGGATTTCTCGTGTCGGGCGGCGAGATCAACACCGAGCGGGCAGCCGCGACGGTGCTCGATGAGTTCCGCGGCGGGAAGCTGGGCAGGATAAGTCTGGAGAGACCCAAATGAACGGGAACAAGGGGCAGGTCATGAGCCTGCATGATTTCGATAAGCAGTATTACGGCGAGTTCCCGCTTCTCTGCGGGACGGACGAGGCGGGCAGAGGTCCGCTGGCGGGAGATGTTTTCGCGGCGGCGGTGATACTTCCCCCCGACCTTGTGATCGAAGGCATAAACGACAGCAAGAAGCTGAGCGCGAAAAAGCGTGACGCGCTGTTTGAGGAGATAAAGGAAAAGGCGCTTTATTGGGCTATAGCGCGGTGTACGGTCGCGGAGATCGAGGAGCTGAACATTCTTAACTGCGCCATGCTCGCCATGAAGCGGGCAGTGGACGGGCTCGGGATAAAGCCCGACAAGGTGCTTGCGGACGGCAACAAGATCCCCCCCGTGGAGTGTCCCTGCGAGTTCGTTATAAAGGGCGACGCGAAAAGTCAGTCCGTCGCGGCGGCTTCGATACTGGCGAAGGTGGCAAGGGACAGGTACATGGAGGAAATGGCTGAAAAGTACCCCGAGTATGCCTTTGAGAAGCACAAGGGATACGGCACGAAGCTCCATTACGAAATGCTGGACAAGTACGGCGAGAGCCCGATACATCGGCACTCTTTCCTGAAAAAATACTATGCCGCAAAGCAGGGATAAGCGGGCGATCGGCAGTATCGGCGAGGAAGCGACAGCAGGCTTCCTTGCGGCTAACGGCTACGAGATACTGGAACGCAACTACACGATACGCGGCGGCGAGATAGACATTATCGCACGGAAAAACGGAGTGCTGTGCTTTGTGGAGGTCAAGACCCGCAAGGTCGGGGCGATGGTATCGGGCGAGTGTTCGGTGACTATGAAAAAGCGCAGGTTCATCGTGCGGACGGCGGAGCGGTATCACAGGGAGTATGTGAAGCGCTTCGGGGAAACAAAATGCCGCTTCGATGTGGCGTCGGTCGTGCTCGAAAACGGCAGGATAAAGCAGGCAAGGTATTACGTCGCGGCGTTCAATGCGAGCGGAGATCACTGAATCTGCGCGGCGGGATATTAAATGCATACGATAACAATTGAAATATAATTCTCGGATAGGAAAGGTGAGGAAAAATATGTATTACAAGAGCACAAGAAACAGTACAGTCAAGGTGGATTCGGCTCAGGCTATAGCACAGGGCATTTCAAAGGACGGCGGACTTTTCGTCCCCTCCGAGATACCCTCTATCAGCTTTGAGGACATCAGGGCGCTGGGCGATATGGATTACCGCGGACGTGCAAAGTTCGTTTTCGGAAAGTTCCTGAGCGACTTCACGGAGGCGGAGATCGCCTACTGCGTTGACAACGCCTACAACACCAAGGCTTTTGACTCAGACAACATCGCGGAGCTGGCGCACCTCTTCGACGGTACCTATATGCTCGAACTGTGGCACGGTCCGACCTGCGCTTTCAAGGATATGGCGCTACAGATACTGCCCTACCTGCTGACCACTTCCATCAAGAAGCTGGGCACGGACAAGAAGGTAGTTATCCTCGTTGCGACCTCGGGCGATACGGGCAAGGCGGCTCTCGAAGGCTTCAAGGACGTTCCGGGAACTTCCATCATGGTATTCTACCCCGATGACGGCGTTTCGGCTATGCAGAAAAAGCAGATGACTACCCAGGAGGGCGATAATGTCGGCGTCTGCGCGATAAAGGGCAATTTCGACGACGCCCAGAACGGCGTAAAGGCTATATTCACCAACGCGGAGATCGGCGCGGAGCTGGAAAAGAACGGCATGATGTTCTCCTCGGCGAACTCCATAAACTGGGGCAGACTTGCGCCGCAGATCATCTACTACATCTCCTCCTACGCACAGCTGGTCAAGGACGGCGAGATCGCTTTGGGCGACAAGATAAACATCGTCGTTCCGACGGGCAACTTCGGAAATATCCTCGCGGGCTACTACGCTAAGCACATGGGTATACCCGTGAACAAGCTGATCTGCGCTTCAAATGCCAACAACGTGCTGACCGATTTCATCACCACGGGCGTTTACGACAGGAACCGCGACTTCCACGCGACTATATCTCCCTCTATGGATATACTCATCTCCTCGAACCTCGAAAGACTGCTGTATATCCTCACGGGCGAGAACGACGCACAGATCAACGAGTGGTTCGGCAAGCTGGCGAGCGAGGGCAGATACGAGGTCAGCGACGAGGTGAAGGCAAAGCTCACCGAGGAATTCGCCGCGGGCTTCTGCGACGACGAGCAGACCAAGGCTACCATCAAGCGCATTTACGACAAGTATTCCTACACCTGCGACACCCACACGGCTGTTGCGGTAAAGGTGTACGAGGACTACAAGGCTGCTACGGGAGACACCACAAAGACTATCATAGCCTCCACCGCGAGCCCCTACAAGTTCAGCGGTTCGGTGCTTTCGGCTATCGGCGAGAGCGGCGACGCGGACGAGTTCACCCTTGTTGACAAGCTGGCGGAGGTATCGAAGCTCCCCGTGCCCGCATCTCTTGCGGCGCTCAAGGACAAGGCTGTACGCTTCGACAAGGTGATCGACAAGACCGAGATGAAGGACTTCGTATTCTCCTCCCTCGGTATCTGAAAAAGATTATGTAAGGAATAAAGGTATCGGCGGCGAGTAATAAATAATACATCGCCGCAGGCGATACCTTAAATTCCGAATTCATCATTCCGAATTCCGAATTATTCCTTGGGCTTGAAGGTCTTGCATTCCGTTTCGTCGCAGCAGTCGGGGTCTGCGCAGGTGCGGTTCACGTCGATGTGATCGGCGGTGCAGCCGTGGGAATCCCTGTTGTAGACGCAGCTCTCGACATTGCAGCGGATATTGCTGTTGCGGTCGCTCATTTGACATCGCTCCTTTCGTAAGGTGTGAGTATAGTATGCGCGGCACACAGAGAAATATACATGGAACGGAGGAAAACATATGTCGCTTTTTGTGATAGCAGACCTTCATCTGCCTTTCGGCGTGAACAAGCCTATGGACATCTTCGGCGGCTGGGACAACTACACCGAGCGGCTTGAAGAGAACTGGCAGCTCAGGGTAAAGCCCGATGATACGGTGGTGATACCCGGGGACTTCTGCTGGGCGATGAAGCTCGAAGAATCGCTGGAGGATTTCCGTTTTCTCGAAAGACTAAACGGCACGAAGGTGATCTCAAAGGGAAACCACGATCTATGGTGGTCTACCGTCACGAAGGTGAACGGATTTCTGGAAAATAACGGAATAAAAAGCGTCAGGCTGCTCCATAATAATTTCTACAGCTACGAGGATATCGGCATCTGCGGTACCCGCGGCTGGGTGAGCGAACACGGCGAGCCTGCCGACGAAAAGGTGCTGGCGCGGGAAGCGGGAAGGCTCGAAACGTCGCTTTGCCTTGCGGAAGCGGAGGGACTCAGACCCGTGGTGTTCCTGCACTATCCGCCGATCTACCTGTACGGCGCGAACGAGCCTATAATGGAGGTGCTGCGCCGCCATAAGATACGGGAATGCTTCTACGGGCATATCCACGGGAAGAACGGACACGCCTGCGCCGTCAGGGGAGAGCGGGACGGGATAAATTATCACCTGATATCAAGTGATTATCTACAGTTTATGCCGCTTGATATAAGCTATCTTGTGCAAAACGCCGAATAATTCCGAAAAGACTGGAAATTTGTTTGACAGTATGATATAATTATACGGATATATTATTTTTTGGAGGAATCTAAAATGAGTTTGAAAAGTGTAAATAACGCGGGGACTAATCTGGTCGAGCTTGAGATAGAGATATCCGCGGCTGATTTTGAGGCTGCCGTTCAGAAGGCTTACCTTAAAATGAGAAAGCGCGTCAATATCCCCGGCTTCCGTAAGGGCAAGGCTCCGAGAAAGCTGATCGAGCGCGAGTACGGCGAGAGCGTTTTCTATGAGGACGCCGTAAACGAGGTAGGTCCCAAGGCTGTTGACGACGCCGTTAAGGAGTCGGGCATAGACATCGTGGCACAGCCCGAGGTCGAGGTAACTAAGGTCTCCAAGGAGGAGGGCGTTGCCATCAAGGCTAAGTGCACCGTTAAGCCCGAGGTCACTATCGACGGCTATAAGGGCATAGAGGTCGAGAGAGTCGTTGACGCTGTTACCGATGAGGACGTTGACAAGAGAGCCGAGCAGCTCTGCGAGAGAAACAGCAGACTTATCACCGTTGATGACAGAGCCGCACAGAAGGGCGATACCGTAAACATCGACTTCAAGGGCTTCAGGGACGGCGAGGCTTTCGACGGCGGCGAGGCTGAGGGCTACGAGCTGGAGCTGGGCAGCGGTCAGTTCATTCCCGGCTTCGAGGAGAAGATCGAGGGTCACACCACGGGCGAGGAATTCGATATCGAAGTGAAGTTCCCCGATGATTACACCGTTCCCGAGCTCAAGGGCGCGGACGCTGTATTCAAGATCAAGCTCAATGAGATAAAGTATAAGGAAGTTCCGCTGCTCGACGACGATCTTGTCAAGGATTCCACCGAGTTCGAGACCGTTGACGAGTACAAGGCAGACCTCCGCAAGAAGATGGAGGAAGCTGCCGAGGCGAGAGCCGACAGCGCCGTAGAGAACAAGCTGTTCGACGCGGTAGTAGAGAAGATGCAGGCTGAGGTGCCGCAGGTAATGTACGATGAGCGCGTGAACGAGATGCTCCGCGACCTCGCAGGAAGGCTACAGCCCCAGGGCATCACCCTCCAGCAGTATTTCCAGTACACGGGTCAGTCCCTCGACAGCGCCAAGAAGCTCTACGAGGATCAGGCTAAGAAGCAGGTAGACCTGCGCCTTGCACTGGAGCAGATCGTGAAGAACGAGGGCATCGAAGCCACCGAGGAGGAGGTAAACAAGGAATTCTCCGACATGGCTGAGAACTACAACATGAGCGTTGAGGACATCAAGACCGTAGTATCCGAGGAGAACGTCAAGATGGACGTACTTGTCGGCAAGGCTGTTCAGTTCATCAAGGACAACGCTGTTATCAAGTAAGTATAGTGTTTCGCCCGTATAAGTGCGGGCGAAATGTGTATACACAGACACGACGGATAATGTCGGAACAGGGAAAGGGAGGAAAGGATAATGGCAACGATACCTTACGTTGTGGAGCAGACCAGCAGGGGTGAGCGCACTTACGATATATTCTCGCGGCTGCTCAACGACCGTATAATCATGCTGTGCGATCAGGTAACAGACGCTACCGCTTCGCTGGTCATAGCGCAGCTTCTCTATCTGGAGGGTCAGGATCCCGAGAAGGATATAGACCTCTATATCAACAGCCCGGGCGGTTCGGTAACTGCGGGAATGGCTATCTATGACACCATGCAGTATATCAGGTGCGATGTTTCCACCATATGCATAGGCATGGCGGCTTCAATGGGCTCCTTCCTGCTTTCGAGCGGCGCAAAGGGCAAGAGGTTCGCGCTCCCGAACAGCGAGATACTCATTCATCAGCCGCTTATCAGCGGAGGGCTCAGCGGTCAGTGTACCGATATAAAGATACATTCGGATCACCTCGTCAGCACCCGCGAAAAGCTCAACAGGATACTCTCCGAGAACACGGGCAAGAGCATAGAGCAGATAAATATCGACACCGAGCGCGATAATTACCTCACCGCCGAGCAGGCTCTCGAATACGGGCTCATCGACAAGGTGATAGCGCACAGATAAGAAAACGGGGTAGAAGATAAGCAATGGCAAACGAATATTTAAAGAGATGTATTTTCTGCGGAAAGCCCGAAACGAAGGTAAGGTTCATCTTCTCGGCTGACACCAATCACATCTGCGACGAGTGTGTCATGCTCTGCTACGACCTGCTCCAGCAGCAGGACGGCAAGGGCTCTGCGGACATCTCCGATGAGCTGGATTACGATACGGGGTACGGCATAACCATGCGTACTCCCGCCCAGATCAAGGCGGTGCTCGATGAGTACATCATCGGGCAGGAGGACGCCAAGATCGCGCTCTCGGTGGCGGTCTACAACCACTACAAGAGAGTTATCCACGGCGAGGAGGACGATGAGGGCGTTGAGCTGCAAAAGAGCAACGTGCTGCTGCTGGGTCCCACGGGTACGGGCAAGACGCTTCTGGCGCAGACGCTGGCGAAGCTCCTGAACGTGCCCTTTGCGATAGCGGACGCCACTACCCTGACCGAAGCGGGCTACGTGGGCGACGACGTTGAGAACGTGCTGACAAGGCTCATTCAGGCGGCGGAATTCGATATAGAGGCTGCCGAGAGGGGTATAATCTACATCGACGAGATAGACAAGATCGCCCGCAAGAGCGAGAACGTTTCGATAACCCGCGACGTCAGCGGCGAGGGCGTACAGCAGGCGCTCTTAAAGATCGTGGAGGGAACGGTATCGAACGTGCCCCCGCAGGGCGGCAGAAAGCACCCTCATCAGGAGTTCATCCAGATCGACACCAAGAATATCCTCTTTATCTGCGGCGGAGCCTTCGAGGGACTTGACGCGGTGATAAAGCGCAGGACGGATTCATCTTCAATGGGCTTCGGCGCGAAGGTGGAGAAGAAGAGCGAGGAGCATGACGTGATGAAGAAGGTCGTTCCGCACGATCTTGTTAAGTTCGGACTGGTGCCCGAGCTGGTGGGCAGACTGCCCGTTATCACGGTGCTTGACGAGCTTGATGAGGACGCCCTCACGAGGATACTCACCGAGCCGAAGAACGCCCTTGTGAAGCAGTACCGCAAGCTGTTCGAGCTTGACGGCATAGACCTCGACGTGACCGAGGAAGCCAAGCACGAGATCGCTAAAATGGCGATAGAGCAGAAAACGGGCGCCCGCGGACTTCGTGCGATAGTCGAGAGGACGCTGACACCCATCATGTTTGAAGCCCCCTCGGACAAGAGCATCGTGAGCGTCACCGTCACGGGAGAGAGCGTCAAGGGCGAGGGCAAGCCCATCATCAGCCGCTCCGAGGATTCCCCGCGCATAGGAGCATAGGCTCAATTCGGAATTAGGAATTAGGAATGCGGAATTGAATGAGCGGTATCAGCTTTAATTACGCATTGAAAAAAGTCCGCAGGTGTTGTGAAGCGCCTGCGGACTTTTTGGCTTTAGTGCTTGTCGAGGTGTACGTCCAGCTGGGGGAAGGGGATAGACACGCCCTCGCGGTCGAAGGCTTCCTTGACCTCGGACAGGAGCCCGTACCGAAGCTCCCAGTAGTCGGAGGTCTTGACCCACACGCGGAGCAGCAGGACTATCGAGCTGTCCGACTGCTCGCTGACGCGGATATAGGGTTCATCGGGCTTATCGAGAGATAGGGGATTGCTGCTCACCGTGTCGAGAAGCACCTGCTTCGCCGTGCCGATGTCGGTGCTGTAGGAGATGTTGAACCAAAGCTCGAGCCGCCGCATATCCTCCTGAGTGTAGTTGATGACGGTGGTGGTGGCGACGGTGGAATTGGGTATCATGACCGCCTTGTTGTCCATGGTCAGGAGCCGCGTGTAGAGCATGGAAACGCGGTCAACGTAGCCCTGCTGACCTGCTATCTCAACGAAATCCCCCGACTTGAAGGGACTTCCGAACAGCACGATGAAGCCGCCCGCCACGTTCGTAAGGCTGTCTTTCAGACCCACGACTATCGCAACGCCCGCCGTACCGAGGGCGGTGATTATCGAAGCCATAGGCACCTTCAGCTCAGCAAGTATCATCACGAAGAGCATGACGTACAGCCCTACCTTTATGGCGGAGAGTATGAATTTCCAGCCCGTTTCATCGAGCTTCGAGCGGGCGAACATCTCCCGCAGGAGGCGTATCACGACCTTTATTATAAGATATCCCGCCGCGAATGTGATCAGGGCGAAAAGTATGTTCGGCAGGTAATCGTACAGCTTGTCGATGTATTTATCCAAAAATATCGTTCCTTTCCGAGATTTTTCCTGCTAAAATGATAGCATATCTATATAACGTACATATTTATAAATTGTTAAGGAATCGTTTCGTTAAAAAGAGGGCGGGAGTAAATAGACAGTTCGCAGAAAGTTCAAAGTAAATTAGTAACTTTTTTGTTAAATGAGTGACTTTACGGCTTGTAATTTTTGTCGGTTTGGTGTATAATAGATTTGATTGAGTTATCATCATATTCGGAAGGAGCGGAATATTTATGGATATTTCCCGCGGTATCATCGCATTAGCCGATAATACCATACATACCTCGGACAAGGACCTGGGCGGCAACACCATAGCGGCTGTCGTAATAACGGGTCTTGCCGTGGTGTTCATCGCACTTATTATCCTGATATGCCTTGTGTGGCTCTACGGCAAGATATTTGAAGCCGTGAACAACAAGGCAAAGCGCAGGGCTGAGGAGGAAAAGGCTGCCGCAGAGAAGGCAAAGCCCGCCCCCGCAGTCGTCAAAGCACCTAAGCCCGCGGCTCCCGCCGTTACCGACGGCGTGGAGGAGGAAACGGTGGCTGTCATAATGGCGGCTGTCGCGGCTTACGGAGCGCAGACGGGCAGGAAGCTCGCGGTCAAGAGCATAAAGCCCTCGGGCGGAACTTCCGCACGCCGAAACGCATGGAGCGCCGCAGGACTTGCGGAAGCGACACGACCCTTTTAGCTGCCGAGCTTTTAACGGAATATTATCTGAAAGGAATGATGACCCGAAATGGCTATTATAGAGAGCTTTTTCAATACGCTGCTCGACCTCTGCAACAAATCGGGATTTGCGGGATTCCTCGCTGACGGCGGCTGGAAAAATATCATAATGATACTCATTTCATTCGTCTTTATGTACCTTGCGATAGCAAGGGGCTTTGAACCTCTGCTGCTGCTGCCGATATCCTTCGGTATGCTGCTGACTAACCTTCCCTTCGCGGGAATGTACCACCCCGAATACTGGGAGTACATCTCACGGGCGGAAGCCGACCCCGACAGCGTCGCCGCCGTGGGGACGATAGGGGAGGCGGCGCAATACACGAACACCCACTTCCTTGATTACGGTTATATCCTGCGGCACGGCGGGCTGCTCGATATGCTCTATTTGGGCGTTAAGCTGCAAATTTATCCCCCGCTGATATTCTTAGGCATAGGCGCCATGACGGACTTCGGACCGCTTATCGCGAACCCCAAGAGCTTCCTGCTGGGCGCGGCGGCTCAGGGCGGTATTTTCCTTACCTTTATCGGCGCGGCAGTCCTCGGAATGACGGCTGCGGAGTGTGCTTCGATCGCCATAATCGGCGGCGCGGACGGTCCTACGGCGATATTCGTATCCTCGAAGCTGCTTTCGGGAACGGACAGCATAGGCGTCGGAACGATAGCGCTGGCGGCGTATACATACATGGCACTGGTGCCGATAATCCAGCCGCCTATCATGAAGCTGCTGACCACGAAGAAGGAGCGCTCGGTCGTAATGGGACAGCTCCGCACGGTATCCAAGACCGAGAAGATACTCTTCCCGATACTTGTAACAGTCGTTATCGCGCTGATGATACCCGATGCCGCACCGCTGGTAGGTATGCTGATGTTCGGTAATCTGCTGAAGGAGTCGGGCTGCTGCGACCGTATCGCAAAGACGGCTCAGAACGAGCTGATGAACATAATCACGATATTCCTGGGCACCTCTGTTGGTGCGACCACGAAGGCGGACAACATCATCACGCCCGCATTCGGAAAGGTAATACTTCTCGGCGTATGCGCATTCGCGCTGGCGACCGCCTGCGGCGTACTGCTCGGAAAGCTCATGTACGTGCTTTCGGGCAAAACGATCAATCCGCTGATCGGTTCGGCGGGCGTTTCGGCTGTACCGATGGCTGCGCGAGTTTCGCAGAAAGTCGGGCAGGAGGAGAACCCCACGAACTATCTGCTCATGCACGCCATGGGACCGAACGTTGCGGGCGTTATAGGCTCGGCAGTTGCGGCGGGCGTACTGCTCAGTATCGTAAAGATAGGTTAATAAATGAAATGACGGGAATAGGTTTCCCGTCATTTTTATAAGGTATAATAGTTTGTATTACCGTAGATAGAGATAATTGGAGGAGTTTATGATACACCTTGAAGATGTTGATCCGGAAAACTGGAGATCGGGATTAACTGTCAGTGAAGCTCAGAATGCATATGTCTCAAACAGCGACAGGATACTTGCACGGGCGTGGGCATATCGCGATCACCGAAGTAAGGTTTTTGTTATCTATAATGAAGATACTCCTGTTGGAATGGTTCTCTACTATGATTGGGAAGAGGGAAAGGCTTATGATTTAAGTCAGCTGTTTATAGATCATCGTTATCAAGGAAATGGCTATGGTCGTGAAGCCTCAAAACAAATACTTCAAATGATGAAGGCTGACGGAAAATATGACAGGGTCGTACTCTGTTATATTGAAGGAAATGATTCAGCTAAACAAATGTATGAGAGTCTTGGATTCCGTTTGACCGGTGAAGCTGATGGAAATGAGATCATTATGGAATTGTTTTTATAATTATTATATCCAAATCAGGAGTATAAAATGAACGCAAGATTTTTCGCAGTTATATCACGCATGAAATATATCGACCGCTGGGCTCTCATGAGAAATACCCTCACCGAGAATATCAGCGAACATTCCCTCGAAACGGCGTTCATCGCTCACGCTCTCGCACTTATACGAAATCGACGCTTCGGCGGGAACGTCAGCCCCGAACGCTGCGCCCTCCTCGCTATGTACCACGATGTCTCCGAGATAATCACGGGCGACCTGCCTACTCCCGTTAAGTATTATAACCCCGAGATACGCGGCATTTACGCCGAGATCGAGGATAAGGCTGCCGATCAGCTCCTCGGATACCTCCCCGAAGACCTGCGGCGGGACTACGAATCGCTCCTAAAACCCGACGATCATGAGCGTGAGCTTTGGAAACTCGTCAAGGCGGCGGATAAGATCTCCGCGCTCATAAAGTGCATTGAGGAACGGCGCATGGGCAACGACGATTTCGCTACCGCCGAACGCTCCACCCTCGAAGCGATACACGCCCTCGAACTCTCCGAAGCTGAGGTGTTCCTCGAAGAATTTATCCCCGCTTACACCCTCACCCTCGATGAACAGGCGGAATAACAGATAAAAAAGCTCCCCGTATGAAGCGGGGAGCTTTGCGTATATGCTGTGTTAATCTTCGAGGGAAGCCCATTCCTCCATTTTTTCCTCGACCTCGGCGCGGGCTTGCTCCAGTCGGCTGCACTTCTCGGTCATGAGCGCGAAATCCGCAGCCACCTCGGGTGAAGATATCTCCTCCTCCAGAGCCGCTATCTCGCTTTCGAGCTGCTCTATCTCGGCTTCCAGCTCCTTCACCCGCTGACGGCGCTTTGCGGCTTCGGCTCGCTGCTGCTTGCTGCGGTAGCCGTTCTGTCTGCGCTGTTCATAGCTTTCTTCAGCCTGACGGCGCTTCTCGGCGGCAGCCTGCTCCTGCGCGGCTTTCTGTTCGTCCGAAATGACCCTGACGTAATCATCGAAGCCGCCCTCAAAGGAACGCACACCGCTGTCCGAAAGCTCCACCACGCGGTCGGCTACCTTGTTGAGAAGATAGCGGTCGTGGGAGACAAGCAGGATAGTCCCGCCGAACTCCTTCAGCGCGTCCTCCAGTACTTCCTTTGTGCGAAGGTCGATGTGGTTGGTGGGCTCGTCGAGGATAAGGAAATTCCCGCGGGTCAGCGCCATCAGCGCGAAACAGAGCTTTGCCCGCTCGCCGCCGCTCAGCACCGATACGGGCTTGAAAACGTCCTCGCCGCGGAAAAGTACCGATGCCAGCGCCTTGCGTATCTCCCCGTCGGACATCTGCGGGAAGCGCCGCGAGACCGCTTCTATCGCCGTGTCATGAGGGTTCAGCTGGGCGTGCTCCTGGTCGAAATAGGCGACCTTGACGTTGTTGCCCCAGACTATGCTGCCGCCCGTCTTGGGGATAAGCCCCTGTATCAGCCGCAGCACCGAGGTCTTGCCGATGCCGTTGTCGCCTATGAGGGCGACGTGTTCGCCGCGCCTTACGTGCAGGTCGAGGCTCTCGATGAGGGTCTTGCGGTTCTCGCCCTCGCCCACCACAAGGGGACATTCCACGGTGCGCACTATGTCCTTGGTGGGCTCTATGGTGTATTCGAGCCGTATCTTGGGCGGTCGGTCAAGGAGCTGCGGACGGTCGGGGACTTCTATCCTGTCCAGCTGTTTCTCGCGGGACTTCGCCATTTTCGCGGTGGAAGCCCGTACCTTATTGCGGGCGATGTAGTCTTCGAGCCGCGAGATCTGCTTCTGCCGCGCTTCGTACTCCTTGACCCTGCGGGCAGTGTCCTGTTCTTTCAGCGCGGAGTAGGCGGTGTAGTTGCCCTTGTAGGAGGTCAGCGTGCCGTTTTCGATATCGCATATCCGCGTACAGAGCTTGTCGAGGAAATATCTGTCGTGGGAAACGATGATGATAGCCCCGCGGTAGCCCCGCAGGTAGTCCTCGAGCCATATGAGGGTCTTGAAGTCAAGGTGGTTGGTGGGTTCGTCGAGGATAAGCAGTTCGGGCTGTTCGAGCAGGAGTTTCGCGAGGGCAAGGCGGGTCTTTTCGCCCCCCGAGAGCGAGGATATCTCGCGGTCATAGGCGAGGTCGGAAAAGCCCATGCCGTTAAGTATCTGCTTGATCTTGAAGTCGAAATTGTAGCCGTCGTGCAGCTCAAAGTAGGCGGAAAGGCGGCTGTACTCCGCGCCCGCAAATTCCAGCTCATCGCCGACGCAATGTGTCATGCGGTCGGTGAGCTCGTCCATGCGTTTTTTGATCTCCGCGAGCTTTGAGAAAGCGGCAGTCATTTCCTCGATAACGGTGGCTTCGGAATCGAGCCCGCTGTTCTGGGCGAGAAAGCCCACGGCGCAGTCTTTGACGGTAAATTCGCACTCATTCGCGCCCGCGGGGGGGATATCGTACTCCTCCTCGCCGAGTATCATTTTGAGAAGTGTGGATTTACCGCAGCCGTTTTTCCCGACGATGCCGACCTTTTCGTTCTCGTTCAGGGTGAAGGAGATGTCTTTCAGAAGCGGTTCGCCGTTAAAGTATTTATAGATGTGTTCAATGTTTATCAGCAAATGCTGTCACGCCCTTATATTTGATCATTCTATTATATCCGATATTTATGAATTTTTCAACCCTCCGATGTCCCTTGTTGATATTT
This sequence comes from uncultured Ruminococcus sp., assembly GCA_902781565.1. Lineage (GTDB taxonomy): Bacteria > Bacillota > Clostridia > Oscillospirales > Ruminococcaceae > YE71. The sequence goes on along the minus strand of CACZJT010000040.1, from coordinate 918 downwards.
GCCGTATAGCATATACATTGCATATGTTATTTATGCAGATTAACGAATTATTTATTAAATGATTTAAAAATATCGAATTTCTATTGCATTTTAGCTAATAATTTGTTAAAATATAAATAGGCAAAAAGCAGCTAAAAAAAGAGGGGGGGAGCGAGATGTTGACTTATACGATGAGCGAAAGGGCTTCTTCCGAGAATGTAAGGACGGTGTCCTCCTGCTGTACGGGCGAGGTCATTCCTCTCGAACGGCTCTCCAACGACGTATTTTCGAGCATGATCTTAGGGGACGGCTTTGGGGTGATACCTTCGGGCGGGCATTTTGTCTCGCCGTCGGCGGGGGTCGTCAAGGACGTATCGGCGAGCGGCTGTGATGTAACGATAAAGACGGACGACGGGCTGCTGCTGATAGTGTCGATAGGCAGGCAGAAAGCGGGCGAGTGGCTCATGACGGAGTGCAGGGTCTGTCCCGGGGACAGAGTGGAGCATTCATCGGTGCTGTGGGAGTTGGAGCCCGAGCATTACATCAAGCGGGGGAATCCCGTGATCGCGGTGGTGATCGTCACGAACAGCACAGGCAGTCAGGCGTTCAACATCAAGTACGGCAAGCTGAGGAACATTGACCAGCCTGTTATGAAAATAAAGATATGATACCCCGAAGCGGAGAAACGCTTCGGGGCGTTTGATTATGGACAAATCATTATTTGAGGAGCGGGATAATTCGGAATGCGGAATGCGGAATTGAAGGTGTCCGCCTGCGGCGGACGGATATGCGGTCGCTTCGCTCCGCATGATTTAGAAAGTGTACATTGACCGCAAGTATAATAAAAAGAAGAAGCTCTCTGTAGCACAGACAGCGGGTCCAGCCGCGCGAGGCTGGCGAGGATTCCTAAGGGCGAGGAGCCCTTAGGCAGGGGAGCGC
>CACZJT010000039.1 GCA_902781565.1 uncultured Ruminococcus sp. | reverse complement strand
CTGCCGCGGGTGTCTGATATTTCAGCTACAAATAATTTTTGCCTTTGGCAAAAATGCCGCGAACTTCGTGCAGGGCTCTGCCCTGCCAAATTATGATTTACCTAATAATTATACCACACATCGCCCCGTTTGTCACGGTCATAATGTAAATTTTTATAAAAATATCCCACAGCCCCTTTGGACTGTGGGATATAAAATAATTGGTGGAAGAATAATTCTTGATTATTATTCGGTGGGAGTGTCGGAGATCTTGGTGTTCGCTTCCTTGATGAGGAAGTCTACCTGCTTCTCGTACTCGCCGCGTACTTCCGTCCAGGTCTTCTGATCGCCGCCCGTTATCATGGTGCCCTGCGACAGACCTTCGTATGCGGAATCCATTTCTGCCGAAATGCCCTGCGCAAAGTTGAATACGGGATTCTCAGCCGCCAGACGGTAGGTCTCCTCACGCATAGCATACATATCCTCGTTCCACTTGTAGTCGTTGATGAGGGTGTTCTTCGTGATCTCCTTGGTTTCCTTCTTGGCTACCATCAGGCAGTCCATGTAAGCCGCAAATCCCTCGGGATTGGGTGCGCCCTTGCAGAGGTTGAAGCCCTCGACACGGGAGGACATATAATACTTGTCGCTGTCGGGATCCTTAGGCATGGGCACGAACATTACCTCGCCGCCCTCCATGTCGCCGAAAGGCTTGGTGCTCTCTACAGAGTTCTCGATGCCCCACAGACCAACAGGGATAAACAGCGTCTGATAGTCGCCCAGACCGTTGCCCGTCGTGCCGTCGCCGCGGGTGCTCCAGTTGTTGGAGGAACGGTCGAACATTACACGGCTCTGCTTGCCCAGCTCATACATGAAGTTCTGAACTTTCTCTATGTTGGGGTCGGACATATTGTTTACGAGCATACCGTCCTCAAGCCCGATCATAGGAACGCCGCAGCTCTCGGAAATGGCGCTTACGTACCAGTAACCGTCAAGACCCGCAGCGTCGTCACTGTCGGTGCTGCTAAGGAAATCGTCTATCATTCCCTTGAAAGTATCCCAGTTCCAGTTGCCCTCCCAGTAAAGCTCGGCAGGATCGTCAAGACCGTTTTCGTGGATGGTAGTAGTGTTGTATACGCATACGAAGTTCGGGGAAACGTCGATAACGGCTACATAGTGATGACCGTTGAATACGAACTTGTCGCTCGAAGCCTTGGTCTCCGCCCAGAGGTCGGAATCGAGGGCGATAACGTCGTCGATGGGATCGAACATTCCCTTGATAGCGCCCTTGGGGAAGGTGTCCATGTCGGAAGCGGGGAAGAAGTCGGGGGAGTTCTTACTCATTACCTGGGAAGCCAGATCGTCGTAACGGGTGTTCCAGGTAGACTGTATCCACTGTATCTTACCGCCGAACTTCTGCTCGAAGAGCTCCAGTCCGGGAGACTTTCTCTGACCGTTCGAGGGGTTGATATCATAGTGAGCCAGCCACTTTATGGTAGTGTTTCCGCCCAGATCGTGATCGGGAACTCTGTCTGCGAGGGACGCTACTGTTTCCTTATCCTCTTCATTGAGCTCCAGTCCGGGGGCTGCGGTAGTGGTGGTGGTGCCGCCGTCGCTGCTGCTGCCCGAGCTGCTGCCGCAGCCCGCGAATGCGAGTGTAAGGCTGAGAGCGCAGGCTCCCGCAAGTATCCTCTTGATAGTTTTCATCTGATAACCTCCTAAAGATCGGGACGCGAACGCCCTCTGTCCGTGCGGCAAGTCTGTTCCTTCAAGGCTATCCCGCACTTTTGGCTGATAATATTATACCAAACGCCAAAAATTTTTTCAATCGGCATTTTGCAATATATCATCTGTCACGATTTAGGCAAATTAACAAATAAAGCTCCAACAGTCAACAGAATACGTTTACAGAAAACGTTTACAGTTTTGCAATTTGACAAATTAAGCAAAAGTTTACAAAAGCAAAGAATCCACCTCTTCCCGTGTGAGGGAAGGGAACAAAAGCCCGTTCACCGCCGCCGAGATAAGCTCTGCGGAGCGCAGCGAGAGCAGGTCGGCGGACTTTGGCGTAACGAGCATACCCCGTTCTCCGAGCAGCCTTGAAACGGTCGGCACTCCGACCGCCGCCGTCCGCACGCCGAGGGTGCGCTCCGAAAGCTCACTGCGGGCGTTGTCAACGCCGCTCCCGGGGGATATCCCCGAGGAACCCAGCTGTATGCTCATGCCCATGCCCGAAGGCTCAAAGCAGGCGAGGGCATCGCAGACCAGCACCTGCTTCGGTGCAGTTTTACCGCAGACCGCCGCCGTCAGCTCGGCGGCTTCAAGACCTGTCTGCGCCATGACCCCGGGGATAAGGACCGTGGTGTCGGCGAGGTCGGAGGTGTCGATCTCCTCCGCCATGCGTTTGAGGTGGCGGGTCGCGAGTATGCGCTCTGCGGTGAGGACGCCCACGCTGTCGGCGGTGATGCGCCTGTTGCCGAGCCCCGCGAAAAGCACTCCGCCGCCGAGGTCGCCGCAGACCTTTTTCAGCTCCCGCGAGAGCGCCTTAACGCGCTCCTCAAAGAAGGGAGAGAACTCCCAGAGCGGGCGGTCGCATTCGAGGGTAACGTACAGACCGCAGGGCTTCCCCAGCCGCTCCGCCGCTTCGGGGGAGGTGATCTCTACCTCGGTGATCTTCATGTGCGCCTTTTCATCGAACCTTTCGCGGGAGACCGCGCCTTCGAGCTTTCCCGCAGCTTCGGCGTCCCTGAAGGCTTCGAGCGCCATATCGGTGTTTATCCCCATGCTTTTATCTCCTTTGTGCGTTGTTACAAAAAATTTACATTATTATTTCCCGATTTGTTGAAAAACCGACTTGAAATCCCGGGGAGAATGTGATATAATAATCACGATGCTTGTTTAAATAGCTTTCCGTATGTTCCCTCTCAGTCATATGGTTAGTTTATCCGAATAAGTTATGATTATTCAAACAAAGGGAGGTTAAAGTTCTATGCCTAACATCAAATCCGCAAAGAAGAGAGTAAAGGTAAACACCGCAAAGGCTCTCCGCAACAAGGCTGTCAAGAGCGATCTCAAGACCGCGCTCAAGAAGGCTGCCGCAGCAGTTGCCGACAACACCGCCGATAAGGAGGCTGTTGTAAAGACCGCGATCAAGAAGGTGGACATGGCTTGCTCGAAGGGTATTATCCACAAGAACAATGCCGCGAGAAAGAAGTCCGCTCTGGCTAAGTCGCTGGTAAAGTGAGTCTGACAATATGATATCCGAAGCGTCCGCATTGACCCGTGCGGACGTTTTTTTGTGTGTCAGTGTGGGAAAAATTTTATTCTCCCCCCCTTGAACTTTTCGGAGGAATGTGGTACAATAGATATATATGCAGTAAAAACGGAGGGAGACTGATGTTTGAAACTATAAGCAGTTTCAGCGATCTTCTGAACGCTCTTTGGGGAGTGTTCATTTCGATACGGCTGAACAGCGTTATCGACATACTTATATTATGGTATATCCTTTACCACGCATTCAAGCTGATACGCGAGACAAGAGCCTTGCAGCTCGTGCAGGGCATAATGCTACTTGTGGTGTTCTATGTCATCGCGTTCATATGCGATCTTCAGGCGATAAGATACCTGCTGAAAAACTTCTTCCAGTGGGGCATACTGGCGGTCGTTATCCTCTTCCAGCCCGAGCTCAGGCGTATCATCGAAAAGCTGGGACGCACGAGGATAGCGAACTTCGATTTCCGTCCCGGTGCGGATAACGCCACCGCCGCCGAGATGTGGTCGCCCGCTATTGAAGCTATCTGCGACGCGGCGGTGAACCTTTCCGCTACCTGTACGGGTGCGCTTATAATCTGCGAGCGCAGGACGAGGCTGGGCGAACAGATAGACACGGGAACTCTCCTTGACAGCAAGCCCAGCGCGGCGCTGTTCGGGAACATCTTCTACCCCAACACCCCGCTGCATGACGGCGCGGTGATACTCCGCGACGGCAAGGTACACGCGGCAGGTTGCTTCCTGCCCAAGCCCCAGAAGGAGGAGCTGATCGCAAAGCAGCTGGGCTCCCGCCACAGGGCGGCTATCGGCATGAGCGAGAACAGCGACGCGGTGGTGATCGTCGTCAGCGAGGAAACGGGGACTATCTCCGTTGCGGAAAACGGCGAGCTCACGCGGGGATATTCCCGCGACGGTCTCGCAAAACTGCTGAAAAACAGGCTCATGGCCGAGGATAAGTCGGGCGGAGCAGGCAAGAAAAACATTGTCGGGAGGGTGATCTCGGGTTGGAAACGAAAGTAGAGCTGAATGGCGGCAGGAAGTCCAAGAAGCGCCCCGGGGAGCTTCTCTCGGATTTCGGCATGAGGATATTGTCGCTGATACTGGCGGTGGTCATATGGGTGATACTCTCCATGACCCAGTTCCCCGACACCACCAAGACCATAACCAAGATACCCGTGGATTTCTCCATGTCGGGGACGGCTGCCGAGGCTAAGGGGCTGCGTGCGCTGGGCTACAAGGACAAGACCGTGGACGTGGAGATCAAGGGCATGAACTACGAGATAGGCGCTTACGATCAGAACGATATCACCGCCTCCGTGAACCTCGATCAGGTCACCAAGGCGGGGACTTATCAGCTCGATATAAACGTAAAGAGCGCCCATGCCGCCGATAACGTGAAGTTCCTGTCCGTACAGCCCGAGACCGTTGAGGTCAAGTTCGAGCAGATACAGACGGTGGACGTGAAAGTTACGGATTCCTCGCCGAACGTTGCGGCGGAGGAAGGCTATACGCTGGGCGGCGTTGAGGTAACTCCCGGGGTCATCACCATAGAGGGTCCCGAGGACGACCTGAAAAAGATAGCCAAGGTGGAAGCCGAGTACCTGGGCTCCGAAAGGCTCTCGGACGACAAGACCGTCACCACGGGAACTTTCAGGCTCTATGACGCTTCGGGCAAGGAGCTTGACAGCTCCGATATGACCCTTTCGGATAAGCAGGCGAGCATAAACTATATCATCTACAAGAAGGTCACGGCGAATGTAAGGACACAGTTCGCGGATATGCCGCCCGGATTCGACATAAGCAGTCTGCCCTATTCGCTCTCTCACGAGACTTTGCAGATAGCCACCCCGCAGCTCGACGCGGCTGCCGAGGAGACTATAAACCTTGACCCGATATCTCTCTACGATATCTCCCGAGGATATACTATAAATAAGGATATCCCGCTTTCGGGCGGCGAGTACGAGATGTCGAACATCAAGCAGATAGAGGTCAAGTTCGAGCTTGACGACTACGCCGAAAAGACCTTCACCATTAAGGCGGGCAAGGTGGAATTCATAAACGTTCCCGAGGGCAAGCAGGCACAGCTCGACACCGACTTTATCTACAATGTTTCGATGATAGGTCCCGCCGACGTTATCTCGGGACTCAAAGCCTCAGACCTCCGCGCGGTGGTAGACCTTTCCGACATCACGGCGGACGGCTCCTTCAACCACGAGGTCAAGATATATTCGGACACCTGCCACAACATCTGGAACAACGGCTCTCATGAGACATCGGTGACTGTAGGTGCGCTCTCCGCCGAGACTCACGTAAGCAGCTCCTCGGCGGCTGACAAGTCCTGACGGAGGGAAAATATTGGCACTGATAATAGGTGATATCTCCGTCCCCGTTTCCGAGGGGGACGGGGCGGCATACGCGATAAACGCAGCGCTCAGACGCTGCGGGCTGGGCAGGGGAGATGTTAAGCTCGCCGACGTACACAGGGTATCCCTCGACGCGAGAAAGCGCGGGGAGATACACTTCGTATACTCGGTGTACTTAGACCTCGGTGACACCGTTCGGGAGGATAAGCTCTCAAAGAGGGTAAAAGGGAGCAGGCTTGCGGTGACGGAGCTTGCAGAGCCCGTTTTCGGCAGCGAAAAGCCCCGCGGCAGGATAGTCGTGGCGGGTTTCGGTCCCGCGGGAATGTTCGCGGCGCTCATGCTCGCAAGGTACGGCTACAGACCCCTCGTGCTCGAAAAGGGCGCGGACGCCGACAGGCGCACCGAGCTGGTGGAACGCTTCTGGCGGACGGGGGAGCTTGACGAGAGCTCCAACGTGCAGTTCGGTGAGGGCGGCGCGGGAACGTTCTCGGACGGCAAGCTCACCACCCGCATACGCGACCCACGATGCAGGACGGTGCTGGAGACCTTCGCCGCGTGCGGGGCTGACAGCTCCATACTCACCAGGGCGAAGCCCCACATCGGCACGGACGTTCTGCGGACTGTAGTGAAGAATATCCGCGGAGAGATAATCTCCCTCGGCGGCGAGGTCTGCTTTGAAACGCCGCTCACCGACATACGGCTCTCGGACGGGCGGGTGCGCTCCGTTGTGAGCGGGCGCGGCGAGGAGGAATGTGCGGCGCTGGCGGTAGCCTGCGGACATTCGGCGGGGGAGACCTTCCGACTGCTTGACGGAAGCGGTATCGCCCTCGAACCCAAGCCCTTTTCGGTGGGCGCACGTATCGAACATAAGCGGACTGCGGTGGAGCAGTCGCTTTACGGCAGCCTTGCGGGTGACCCGCGGCTCCCTGCGGCGGAGTATCAGCTCTCCCACCACACAGCAGACGGGCGGGGAGTGTACACCTTCTGTATGTGCCCCGGGGGAACGGTGGTAGCCGCCGCAAGCGAGCGCGGAGGGGTCGTCACAAACGGCATGAGCGAGTTTTCCCGAAGCGGCGAGAACTCCAATGCGGCGGTGGTGGTCTCCGTTTCGCCCTCGGACTTCGGCAGCGGAGCTTTTGACGGCTTCGACTTCGCCAAGCGCATCGAGCGGGCGGCGTTCGCGGCTTGCGGAGGGTACAGAGCCCCCGCGACCACAGTGGGGGGCTTTCTCAAAGGCGCTCCGACCCTTGCGGGACGTACCGCAGAACCGAGCTATCGGCTGGGGGTCGAGGCTTACGAGCTGAGAAAGCTGTTCCCCGACTTCGTGACCGACGCTATGGCGGAGGGACTTTCGGCGTTTGCAAAGAAAATGCACTGCTACGGCGACGAGGGCGCAGTCCTTACCGCGCCCGAAACGCGCACGAGCTCGCCCATACGCATACCCCGCAGTGAGCTTGGCGTGACGGAGCGGGCAGATAATCTCTACCCCTGCGGCGAGGGCGCGGGCTACGCAGGCGGGATAATGTCAGCGGCGGTGGACGGTATCAACACCGCGCTGATGATAATGCGGCGCTTTGCCGCCGAGTGAGGTGACGGAGTTGGAGCAGACCATCGGAATGAACGTCATAGCGCGGATACGCTCCGAGCTTCCGACGAAATTCGGCATACCGCGGCAAAGCGGGCTGGTGGAAAAGCTCGAAAGCATCATCGTGTTCGAGCCGTCATTCCGATCGCCAGAATCGCTTCGGGGGATAGAGGAATGGTCGCACCTGTGGCTCATATGGCTGTTCTCTGAGAACGCGGACAGCGGCTGGTCGCCGACGGTCAGACCTCCGCGGCTCGGGGGCAACAGGCGGGTCGGGGTGTTTGCGACGCGCTCACCCTTCCGACCGAACCCCATAGGGCTTTCCTGCGTGAAGCTCATCGGCACGGAGCAGGCGGAGGGGCTGGGGACGGTGCTAAGGGTGTCGGGCGCCGACCTCATGGACGGTACGCCTATACTCGACATCAAGCCCTATCTGCCCCTTGCGGACTGCAAGCCCGAAGCCTCGGGCGGGTTCGCGGCGGAGAGGGAGAGCTATTCCCTCGATGTGACCATACCCGCAGAGCTTGCGGCGCGTCTGCCCGAGGGCAAAGCGGAAGTCCTCGCGGCGATACTCGCGCAGGACCCCCGCCCCGCCTATCACGACGACCCGCAGAGGGTCTACGGATTTCCCTTCGCGGGCTTCGAGGTGAAGTTCAGGGTCTCGGAGGGCAGGGCAGCCGTGACCGACATAATACCATTATAAATAGTATATGAATAGTATAAAAGCCGTACTCGGGGGAGTGCGGCTTTTTGTGTTATACGTGCTTTTCATCGCGGGTAAATTCGAGCAGGTCGCCCGGCTGACAGTCGAGGGCGTCGCAGATGGCGTTGAGCGTTTCAAAGCGTATGCCCTTCATCTTGCCCGTTTTGAGGTTGGAAAGATTGACGTTAGTCATGCCTATCCTGTCCGCCAGCTCGCCCAAGGATATCTTGCGGTCTGCCATCATCTTGTCGAGCCTTACGATAATTGCCATGATACCGACCCCCTTTTACGCTATAGAGCCGTTGTGCTGCGGAAGTTTCGCCCGTGCTTATCTGCCTATAGCTCGGCACTCTGCCGCCGATAAAGCAGATCAGCTGCCACAGCGATATCACGAGCGCCGCCCCGCAGAATATGCAGGTGATGACCGTATCGGTGAAGGTGCGTTTTTTCGGTTCGGTTGACATTGTGTTGTTCGTGATGATACCTCAATTTTAAGTGATAGTTTAAATATTTAAAGTTTTTCATCAGCCGATGATACAAGTATACAACACAAATTAAAGTTTGTCAATAAGGATTTAAAGTGAAACTTTAAATTTGTGAGTAATCACAAAATCAAACTGCCGTTTTTTACGGATTTGTGCAGCGTGCATATTTTTTTGCAAAAAATACTGTCCCGAATGTGAAAATTTGTGTATTTTTGATTGACAAACAGAAATAGATATGGTATAATAAAAGAGAGTTTATAAGTATAGAACAAAAGGACGGTGAGGAAAATGGCAGAGCAGAAACGGCAGACCCTTGTTGACGGTCTGCGTGCGGTGGAACTGCAATACCGCTGCATACGTGAGATATCTTCGGGCGCTGCTTCATTTTACCAGTCGCAGACGCGGCTCAACTCACCGGGACTGGGCGTTATAATGCCCGACAGCTTTCGCGATATAGCCGAGATCACGACACAGTGCATAAGCCTGTTCGATCTCGAGTTTTTGCAGCTTCTTGAGGCTTACAACAAATTCGTCGATCGGGAGATCAGCTTCAAATGGCTCTCGGTCTACGTTCCCGCGAAATACCTTGCGGACAAGAAAAGCGAGAGGAATATCCTCGAATACTGCGATAAGTTCAAAGTGCCTACCAACAGAGTCTGCTTCGAGCTTGCGGCAAAGGTGCTGACCGATTCGGATAACGATATCACGGGCATGATAAAAAGACTGCGCAACCGCGGGTTCCACTTCATGCTCTCGGGCTTCGGCGGCGATAACTGCCCGCTCATGCGGCTTTCGTCATTTGAGGTGGATCATGTAATGCTCAGCGCCGAGGTAATGCAGTACGTGGGACTTAACGACCGCGCGGACAGCGCCGTAAAGTCGATAATCGACTTTGTGAACGGTCTGGGCGCCGAGCCCATAGCGGACGCGGTGGTGAACGCGGTGCAGGCGGAAAGGCTCCATGAGAGCGGCTGCAATTACTGCGCGGGCTCCCTCGCGGGGCGTTACATCGCCGAGAGGTATATGAGGAGAAAAGACGACAATGATTGACGCCCCCCGATGCGGGCGATAACTTGATTGAACGGAGAATGTGCTTTGGAAGATAATATCAGAGATGTTCTGGAGCTTCGGAGGACTGCCAAGGAGGTCAAGAGGCACGTTGTCATAATGAGGATACTCCGGCTGCTGATAATCGTTCTTGTGGCGATAGTTGCAGCGGCTTATGCAATATCCTACTTCTATGACAAATACGGCAGCTTTACCGTGCGCATAGATAAGTACGACATGATAAAGCAGGGACTTGCGCTTTCCGAATCTCCCGAATTTGAGAGGACAGCGGCTACTCTTAACGCCGATATCGTGTACGATATGACCAACATAAGCGGCGAGGATCTTCCCGACAATATCGACATGGTGAACGGAAGTCACAACGGCGACAACTACATCGCCTATACGTTCTACCTGATAAATTCGGGAAGCGACACTATTTCATATGAGGGCAATATGTCCATCGAAAATGTTACCAATGGTCTTGATGAGGCTATCCGCGTGGCTATCTACTATAACGGCGAAAAGACCGTTTACGGTAAGACAAAGTCTGACGGAAGCGGCATAGAGGGCGACTGCGACAAGGAATTTGCTTCGTCCACATTCGTTATGGAAACGCACAAGGAGGGCTTCAAGCCGGGTGCGAAGGATAAATTCACCATAATCGTGTGGCTGGAGGGCAACGACCCCGACTGTACCGATGCGCTCATCGGCGGAACGATGAAGCTCGGTATGGACTTCAAGATAGTGGAAACAACGTAAAGCAAGGGAGAAATATCGTATGAAAAGTGTACTAAAGATCATATTCAATGCGCTGGCGTGGGTGATACTCATTATCGCGCTGCTCATCACAATAATAGTGTTCTCGTCGGAGCGCAACAACGGCGTGGCGAATCTGTTCGGGTTCATTCCAATGACGGTAGAATCCGACTCAATGAAGCCCACCTTCCAGCAGGGCGACCTTATCATTACAAGGGAGCTGGACGACGTGAACACCCTTAAAGAGGGCGACGTCATAACCTTCTGGACTATCATCGACGGCAAGCGCGTCAAGAATACTCACCGTATCGTAGGCATAAATCAGGCTGAAAATTCCCGCAGCTTCGTGACCCGAGGCGATGCCAACACCCTCGACGATACCATGCCCGCCTACGCAGGCGACATCATAGGCAAGTGGACGGAATTTCGCGTACCGGGGCTCGGCAAGGCTCTGAGCTTTCTCAGGACCAAGACGGGATTTTTCGTCTGCATAATCATACCTATGGCGATATTCTTCCTCATAGAGCTGTACAAGTTCATAATGACCCTCGTGGAGGTCAGAAGACCCGCCGTGGAGGAAGTCGATGAAGAAGAGATCAAGCGCCGCGCCATCGAGGAATACTTAGCCGAGCAGAAGGCAAAGGAGCAGGGAGCGGCGGAAGCGCCTGCGGAGGAGAAGTCCGAGGCGGCGGAAGCGCCTGCGGAGGAGAAGTCCGAGACTGCGGAAGCGCCTGCGGAGGAAAAGTCCGAGACTGCGAAAGCGCCTGCGGAGGAGAATAACGAAGTGACCGAAGTCCCCGCAGAGGAAGCAAAGAACGAGACCCAAGAAGAAGCAAAGACAGAATGATCGTATGATCGGAGAAAGCTATGAATGAATTCCTGAAATGGTTCTTTGTCTTTATATCCGAAATGCTCAAAGGCTACGCGGAGATATTCCGCGGGCTCATAAACGGAGTAAAGCAGATATTCAACATCAAAAATTACATAGACATATTCAAGACCTATTCTCCGTCGTTCGGGGCGCTGGGGTGGATAATGGCGATACTCTCGCTGGTGCTGGTGGTCGCTATTTATGTGCTGATAGTGCTGCTCATCGTGCTTGCGGTGAGAAAGTATATAAGGTTCAGGCACTCCATCGTCAGCAATGAGGATCTGCTCGAAGAGATAGCCCTTTTACAGCGTCAGGTCATAAAGATGACCAAGGAGAAGGACGAGATCATGGCGATGAAGGTCGCGCAGATGGGCGTTCCCGCGGGTGCGGGAGGATTGTCCCTTGTGGCGGACGGCATGGCGGGCGCCGAGGGCGGAGAAGCCGCCGCAGAGGGCGCACCTGTCGTGGACGCCGAGAGCGGCGTTGTACAGACCACGGAGCACCGCTTCTCGAAGCTCATGGAGGTAGACAACTTCTACAAGACCTACACCCCGCCCGAGTACGACAACGAGATCACGCTGGCGCAGTTCTGCGACAAGTACCGCAACTTCGCCTGCTCGCGTATGCACCTTTACTACGAGCCCAAGACAATATGGCTCTTCCTTGCGGGTATGGCTTCCACGAAGCTCATTATCCTACAGGGTATTTCCGGTACAGGTAAAACGTCCCTGCCTTACTCCTTCGGTAAGTTTTTGGAGGTGGACACCACGATCGCCTCGGTACAGCCTTCGTGGCGTGACCGTACCGAGCTTTTCGGATACTTCAACGAATTCACGAAGAACTTCAACGAAACGGAAGTCCTGCGGCGTATCTATTCCTCAAGCTACAACAATGACGTGAACTTCATACTCCTCGACGAAATGAACATCGCACGAGTTGAGTATTACTTCGCGGAAATGCTGTCTATACTCGAAATGCCGAACGCCGATGAGTGGGCGCTTGACATCGTGCCTAACGTATGGAGCACCGACCCCGTGAAGCTCGACCACGGCAAGATCAAGATACCGCAGAATATATGGTACATCGGAACGGCGAACAACGATGACTCGACCTTCGCTATCTCCGATAAGGTATACGACCGTGCGCAGCCTATAAACCTCGACGCGAAGGGTATCGCATTTGAAGCCCCCGACACGCCGCCTATGCGCATGGGCTTCGACCACCTCGACGAGCTGTTCCACGAGGCGTGGGACAAGTACCCGATCTCGCAGGAGAACCTAAAGAAGATACAGCAGCTCGACCTATGGGTAATAGAAAAGCTGCGTGTGGCTTTCGGTAACCGTATCATCAAGCAGATGGGACTTTTCGTGCCGGTATATGTTGCCTGCGGCGGCGAGGAGCTTGACGGCATAGACTACGTAATGGCGACCAAGATATTCCGCAAGTTCGAGTCCCTGAACCTTGCCATGCTCCGCGACGAGCTGAAAGAGCTGTGCGTATACATCACGAAGCTCTTCGGCAAGAATCAGATGCATGAGTCGATAGCGTACCTCGAAAGATTGCAGAAGCTGTTCTGATAAAACTGCGGCGGCACACAGCTATGCTGTGCGCTTTTGATCCCAAATAAAAAAGCAGGGGGTGAAGGTATAAGTGAACGAGCAGTACGGCGAATGGTATGATGAATTCAAGGCTATGACTCAGACGCTGGACGACGGCGAGCTGTTCGGCGAGTTTGACGAGCTGATACATTCGGCGAAGAATACCTTCGCCTTTAACCGCAAGCTCATGGAAAAGGCTATCGACGTATCGTGGGTCGAGGCTATAGAGAACGGCATGGTACACGTTGACAACTGCCTTCGCAATCCCCGAAAGACCATAGAGGACGTGGAGGAAGTCGTGCCCATCGCCCTCTCGAAGAAGATAACCGTCGAATCGGTGAAGCACCTGGCACAGCATACCGACTTCATACAGAGCGTAGATAAGAAAACGGGGAAGATCACTCCCTCGAAGATACTCAACGTCTACAAGGAAGAGAGCTGGATGACCTATGAGAACAGGTTCATCAATACGCTCATAGACAGACTTTATATATTCATAAACCGCCGCTACGAGAAGCTGGCGCAGGTGTCGCAGGACGAGCAGGTGTATACGCTGGGCTACGATGCGGACATAGACGACGGTATGGGCGGTAAGATGCGTGTCGAGGTCAAGCTCGAAACCGTAGAGAGCCTTGACAAGCGGGACATGAACGGTCTGACCATATGGCAGAGAGTGGAAAAGATCAAGAAGGCGATAGAGGGCTACAAGGGCTCGGAGCTGTGCATGAAGCTGGGGACGGCGTATATCCGCCCGCCCGTAATGCGCACCAATGCCATTATGAAGAACGTTGACCTCAAAGCCTGCCTGACGCTGTGGCAGTACATCGAGAGCTATGACAAGGTCGGTTACGAGATCAACATGGAGAACACCGCCGTAAAGCCCAAGAAGGATTACGTCGAGGACTTCTACAAGATCGTCATAATGAACCTCCTGCTGTTCCGAGCCTACACCGCAAGCAAGAATGCGGACATGACGGAGCTGAAAACAAAGAAGTTCAAGCCGACATCGCCCAAGTATATCAAGAAGTTCGACAACGAGCTCTCGAACGCCTATAACATCGTCGCGGACACAGCGGCGGGTTATATCTCCACCGACGGCGACTATAAGTTCACGAAGAAAACACCGAAGAATATAAGCGCCGTGTTCGATCAGATCAACGCGGTCATAGAGATAGAAAAGGAATTCCTGCGGCAGCGCGAAGCCGAAAGGCTCGAAAAGCTCAAAGCCGAGGAGGAAGCCGAGCGCATACGCAGGGAGGAGGAAGCACGCCTTGCGGAGCTGCGCCGCATAGAGGAAGCCCGCCGCGCCGAGCTGGAGCGCATCGAGCGGGAGGAAGCGGAGAAACAGCGGCAGCTCGAAGAAATGCTCGCAAAGAAACGCGCCGAGCAGGAGGCTCTCGAAAGAGAGCGGGAGCGTCAGGAGCAGGAGCGCCTTGCACGTATCGAGGAGCGCCGCAAGAAGCGCGAGGAGGAAGAACGCGCCGCTGCCGAGCGGGAGCAGCTTGAAGCGAACAAGCAGATGGCTCGTGCAGAGCTTGGCAATGCGGAGGGCATAGACACCGATTCGCTGCCCGCGGAGGAGGAACAGACCGAGCCAGACAAGAAGGTATACGACTCCCTCACCGAGGAGGATATCGAGCAGGCTCAGGCTGTTCTGGACGAAGCTGCTGCTGCGGCTGCGGACGGAGATACCGAAGCGGTGGAGAACGCCCCCGAGTTCGAGGATCCGCGCGAGGTCGCTGCCCGCATGAAGCTGGAGCAGCAGAAGCGCGAGAAGGAGCGTATAGAGCGCGAACGCGCCGAAAGACTCAAAGCAGAAAGACAGTATTTCGAGAGCAAGCCTTTCAGGACTATCTATAAGGCTTACTCGAAGAATCCCATATACCTCATACCGCGGCTCATCAAGTGGGTGCTGGCGTATGTATTCGGGCTCATTCCCGAGGATACGGACGATCCCGATCTGAAGATCAAGCTCGCGGAGATGAAGAAGAAAAAGGAAGCGCTCGCCAGAGAAAAGGAAGAGCGCGACAAGATGGAGGTATACTACCGCAAGTACGCGCAGACCACCAAATACCGTGTTATGCGTGACATAGCGGATATCAAGTTCAGGCGCAAGAAACGCAAGGACGCAAAGGGCAAGCCGAAGCCCGTTTACGTACCTCCGAAACGCACTGCGGAGGAGCAGGCTGCAATAAACAAGGAAATGAAGCGGCTCTACAAGGAATACCATGTTACGATCTTTGAGAAGATCAGGCGTGCGGTTGAGGATTTCAGGATAAGGCGCAAGAACAACGAGGTTTAATGACCGAACGGAGATGAGAGAGCATTTGGAAGATACCGGGCGCACTGCGGCAGGCGGCATAAGGCGTGTGCTGAATGTGATACTCACGCTGGTGCTCGTGGTAATGATCGGCTTTGTGGCGTATGTCACGGTGTCGGCGGCGCGGGGCAAGGCTGTGAGCGTGTTCGGAAGGAGCGTGCTGGTCGTAGTTACGGGCAGCATGGAGCCTACGCTCAGAGTGGGCGATTATATCTACATCGAGAAGGTGCAGCCCTCAGCACTGACCGAGGGCGACATCATAGCATTCTATTCGGAGGCTTTCGATATAAACGGAATGCTCGTGACCCACAGGATAGCGGAAGTTTGTGCCGACGGTACTTTCGTGACCCGCGGTGACGCCAATCCCGTAGATGACAGCGTTCATGTGAGACCCGAGCGGATAGTCGGGAAGTACGTCGGAAAGGCGAGGTTCTTCCGATGGGCAGGCTCATTCGGGAGCGCAAGGAAGCTGCTGCTCCTGCTGGTGATGATACCGACGGTGATAGCGGCGATATATGAGATACGCACCATCGCAAATCTGGGGGCTAAGATACACGAGGAGAAGAAAGCCGCCGAGAACGAGCGTGAGAGGGCGATCAGAGAAGCGATAGACCGCGAGAAGGAGCGTCTTGCAAGAGAGGGCTACACAGGAAAAGAAGCGCCCGAAAGCGGCGAAGGGGAAGTGAAGTGAGATAATGGGACAAGAGGAGCTGATGAAGAACCGAATGGTGAGGGCTATAGTGCTGTTTGTCGTAACGCTGATAGCGCTGATAGTATTCATCGGGCTTTACATCGACGAGAAGCGCAGGGTACAGGAAACGTACCGCGCCCAGTACAGGCAGAGCCTTCTGCACGTATCGGAGGACATCGGTGACTATCTGAACGGCGAGTCGGACTATCTGATGAGGTATACCCGAGTGACGAGCGATATGTGCGGGGCGAACAGTTTTGCGTTTCTTATCGAGAATTTCGCGGACGAGCGCAAGGCGGTGAACACGCTGTACACAATACTGCTGAAATATCCCGACCAGATGAACAACAGGGAGCAGCTCACGGAGCTGAAAGAAGCAGTTGACGGCATGGCGGACGGCTTGGACAAGGGCTATGAGAAAGCGCAGACTATAATTGACGGCATAGATAAAATGGGGAGTTAAGTTCCCGAGAGGAAAAAGGTGATCGGAATGAGTGAGAAAAGCAAACTAAAAAAGGAGATCAAGATGTGCAGGCAGACGATAGAGGAGATCGAGCGCAAGCGTGCGAGGTCGCAGTCGGCGTTGGTGCAGGCGATACTTTTGCAGGAGGAGCCCGACGAGCGCGATGTTGAGTGGTTCAACAAGTACACGGGAGAGATAAGTGCCTGCCGTAATCACATGATAGAGCTGCAAAAGAAGCTGAATTCGCTGTAAAGACAAATCATAATTTATGGGGCTGGATAATTCGGAATTCGGAATGCGGAATGCGGAATTGAAGGTGCGGCTGCGCCGCGTTTATGCGGACGCGGTTTCGCGAGCGAAACACGCTCCGCCGAAGCCGTAAAGTACAAAGAGCGAAAGCGCAAAATGACCGCAAGCACAAATAAAGAAAGCGGCACACTGTAGCACAGACCAAAAGTCTTAGGAAAGAGTCAAGGGAA
>CACZJT010000038.1 GCA_902781565.1 uncultured Ruminococcus sp. | reverse complement strand
TTCTCTGAAAGAGTGCGGTCTGATTTGTCATACAATAAAACGGTTTTCGTTCACATTTTTTTTACGCTTTCGGGGGTTGACTTTTCTTTGCCGGTCTATTCTTGCCATTTTTTATCCCTTCTTTGTTTGTTAATTTTCTGTGTATGAAATATTAAATTGCAACTATTGCAACTATTCCGCGACTTTCTGCCAAGCCCTAAAGTCGCGGTAAAAGTATTGATTTTATTAGGTTTTAGAGAGTTTCTACTATTCTATACAAGTCTTTGCATTTTTTGAATTATTGCAAACGAGTTCAAGGGTTAAAAAGCATTGAGTTTTAAGGTGTTTTAGAGCTTTATGAAATTTGTGTTAAATTGTTAGAGAAAAACCAAGGATTAAAAAGGATTAAGGGAGCAGGGGGGTCACAGGGCTTCGCCCTGCCTTTTCGGGCAGGGGGCGTTCGTCCCTGCTACGCTCGGGACGCCACGCCCCCATAAAGCCCCCGAAAAACAAGGATAAAGAAGCGATAAAGTCTCAAAAATTATTTAGTATCGGATATCTTCAAAAGGTCTTCACGAGATACGCCAATGTCAATAGAGGATACGATTTCATCAGTATTATAAAGAGAACGTAACTTATCACTGGCATAATAACAGATGTTAGATACATGATAACGTCTACGAATACCCGAGGACTTTAAGTCCCCGTTTACCATATATTCTTCCTGACTAAACGTTTTATTACGAATCAACCGTTTACCAAAATATGTTTTACAATCAATTATCCAATCCGCCTGCTCCCTTATGACCTTATCTACTCGGGTGTAAACTTGACACGACCCAAAAATACACTTATGAAAATGCCTCTGTAAACTAATGTACTCCAATAGATTTGCAGGAGCGTCTTTCCATGAACGACTGCCAAAAGTCAAATGTATTTCATCAAACAAGAATAGCACACCTTGATTAACACCGTTATCATCTATGTTCTGCGTATCGAGGACATCACGCCATGTTGCTATATATCCGTCAGCGATATCGCATTTGAAGTTAGCCATGATTTTGACTTTAGGATATTTCTTCTTACCTTCAAACCACCCGAAAAACGACTCAAAGTCAAAATCTGTACCGTTATAGTTGTTTATTGTTGTATACGACCAAATTAACCATTACGAAAAATGCTTTAATATAAGTGCAACATTTCTCAAACATTTCTGCAAACATGATCGCTTATCATATAGCTACACCAAACGAAAGCGAGGAAACAAAAATGAGCAAATTGTTTGAGGAAAAAGTACGCGCGGGTCAGCCTTATCTTTACAGAAAGAACGGACTTCCGAGTGAGGTCTATGAGGTTCGCTTCCTTAATGAGATCGACCACGATCGTCTTGATTCGGCACTCGGTTCGGCTATCGAACGCTATCCTTACTTTAAGGTACGTTATCAGGAACGCGGCGGTGATTTTTTCACCGTTCCCAATGACCTCCCCATGAATGCCATAAACTCCGACGAACTGCCTGCGCTTGGTGGTTCTGATAATAACTATCATCTGATAGCTGTTTCGCATTACGGCAGGTCTATATTCGTATCCTTCCACCACGGTCTTACGGACGGCAGAGGTATCAAGAGCTTTGTTGAAACGCTTGTTTATTACTACTGCTGCAAATGCTTTGGAACGGTCGAAGCTCCCGAGGGTGTACTTACGAACGAGATACCTTTCTCCGAAAGCGAGATCGCCGAGCCCTGCGGTGAAAAATACATTGTAGGGAAAAAGGAAAAGATCGAGGGTCTGTCCCGCAAAGGCTTCACTTTGCCAGAGACCGAGGGCAAAAAGACTTCCCACCGGCGATATGAGCTCAGCTTCTCTCAGGAGGAATTTATCGCGCTCTGCAAAAGCCACGGCGGTTCGCCGGTCACTATGCTCAGTGTGATGATGAGCAGGGCTGTCAACAGGCTTTATCCCGACTGCGGAAAGGTCATAAAAAGCAATTTCCCCGTAGATGTCAGGCGTGAACTTGGCGTTGAGGGTACTTATAAGAATTGCGTGAAAAGCATAAGCCTGCCTTACGGTGAGAAGGAGCGTGATATGTCAACAGATGAGCTTTGCGCTCATTATAAAATGCTGATGAACGCTCAGCGTACTGCCGATCATTGCAGGGCTGAATTCAACATTATCATCATGCTGCTGAACATCTTAGATCATCTTCATTCCTACAAAAAAAAGCGTGCCGTGCTCAGATTCCTTGACGATCTGAAACTCGACACGTATCTTATAAGCTATATCGGTCAGTTTGCGTTCGGGGCGAATGAACGTTACATTGATTCGGTACACCTGTTCTCGAATTGCTCCGACGGTCTGGTGCTGAATATGACCTGCGCCTGCGGAAGGTTCAATATAGACTTTGTGCAGGATTTCGATAGCGAAAAATACATCACGTCGCTGTGTGAAGAATTTGCAGCTGAAAACATAGCGATCAGCGTCAGTGACGAGATAGAGTTTGAAACTCCCCTCGACCACCTTATGCGTGATATGCCTTATGCTCCCGCAATAATTGACAGGCGCACGCTTTGGCAAAAAACCGTTGATGCAAACGTAACCGCTTACCATGCTGTTGAAAAAGCCGCCGTCAGCTCAATGACAGCTGTGACGGACGGCTTTGTGAAACTGTTTCTGATGAAGGACGACGAAACGTTAAACGAAGCAAAGCTCCGCCTGAGAAATGAGCAGGAACAGCGTTTCGCACAGCAGGCAGCGGTCAGCGCTCCTCGGTTGCCGCACGTTTCCTCTCGCGGATAAAAGACGCCACCGCAGCCGAGAGAATTACCGCGTAACCAATAAAGCTGTAAACATCGGGCTTATCTCCGAAGAGCGTAAAGCCTATAAGCGTTGTGAATATGAGCTGGGTATAGTCATAGACCGATATCTCCTTGGCAGGGGCGCAGGTGTAAGCAGCAGTTATGGTGAACTGCCCTCCCGCAGCCGCAAGTCCCGCAGCGATCAGAAATGCGACCTGTCCCGCGCTCATGGGCTGAGGATCGGCGATGAGGAAAGGCAGGAAGCACACAGTCGAAAAGCCCGAGAAAAAAGCCACGATGAACGGACCCTTTTCACCTCTGCTTCCTGCGTAGCGTACAGCCGTGTACGCCGCTCCCGCGCAGACCCCTCCGCCGAACGCCGCAAATGCGGGTAAAGAGGACAGGTCGGTAAATGAGGGCTTAATAACGAACAGGCTCCCGACAAATGCCGCCGCTATCGTAAGTGCCTGAAAAGGCGTCAGCTTTTCTTTCAGAAACAGATACGAGAAAAGCACCGCGAAAAAAGGAGACAGCTTATTGAGCATGGAAGCGTCCGCAAGCAGTAAATGATCTACGGCATAGAAGTTGCCCAGAATGCCAAGCGTCCCCAGTGCCGAACGCAGTATCAGTGCGGAGAGGTTGCTCCGCGACTGCGGGCGAAACGGTATTCGTTCCTTGCGGAGGATAATGAGCGCAAAGATCAGTGCCACAAGGTTACGGAAAAACGCCTTATGAGTGCTTGGCAGGTCGCCTGCAAGCCGCACGAAGGTACTCATCAGCGCAAAGCAGAACGCCGAAGTGATTATCAGCAAAACACCTCGGGTGCGTCGGGAGATACGGTGATCCTTCTGCTTGACAGCGTTCATTGTCCGCCGCCGTTTCTCCCGCGGGAGGTCATGTACTCGTGCTCGGCGGTCAGTTCGCTGACAAGATGTGCAAAGCTCCATACGCGGTTTACGGGAGTGTATACGGCTTTGAGGGGTATTCGCAGACTCTCTCCGCGTATCGCCGAGAGAGCCACGTCAAGATCTTCCCTGCCGAATCCCGCGATGAGCAGACACTCCGCAGAAGGCATGGGATATTCGCCGCAGTCTGACTCCACGCTTTCGGTCTTGGCTTCACCCAGCAGACGGCATACAGGCGTTTCGCCGTCATCTGTGAACAGCGCTTCGGCGCCGCATTTCTCCGACGCTCTTTTGAGCGCCGACTTTGTTTCCTCGGAAGCCCCGAAGCAGAGCAGAGTCTTGCGGGCGCCTGAGGTATTTATCCTTGCTTTCATTAGATCACCATTTTATGGACGCATAAAGCGACCCGATAATATACAGAATAAGTGTACAAATTATAAGACAGTTACAGAATACCCCGAGGTCACGATCTCTTGAGTCCCATCCTCGCGCAATACGGAAAGACTTCCCTCCTCGGTAATGCCCGTGACGAGGGCTTTCCCACCGTCCGCAAGACGGACTTTCCTCCCCGTCAGACAAGAACGTCTGCGATATTCCGCGAGTGTTTCGCTCCATTCAAGTGAAAGCTGATGTTCCAGCGCCGCCAAGACCTCGGCGGCAAGAAGCTCCGCAAAACCCTGCGGGGCTTTTTTTCCGCCCGTAAACAGTGCACAGGCGCGGTCGGCGATCTCTGCGGGAAAGCCGCCTGTAGGCTCGGTGATGTTGATGCCTATGCCTATGACTGCCCTGCCGACCAGCGCGTTTTCAATGACCGATTCGGTAAGTATGCCGCAGACCTTTTTCCAGCCGATATAGATATCGTTGACCCATTTGATCTGTGCTTTGTGTGGGGTAAGTCTTTCTATCGCATGACAGACTGCTACTCCCGCCGCAGCTGTAAAGTGAAGCATTTCCTCGGGTAGCGTATCGGGGCGCAGCAGCACCGAAAGATATACCCCGCTCTCGGGCGAAAAGAATCTGCGGCCGTGCATTCCGCGCCCTGCGGTCTGCCTTTCGGCGACAAGCGCGTAGCCGTGCGGTGCGCCCTCCGCGCCAAGGCGTTTCAGATCGTCGTTTGTAGAAGTAGTTTCATCGACCGCATGAATGTCGTAGGTACAGCCCAGCTCACGGGCGTGCAGGCTGATAAGCTCTCTGTTCAAAATACCGTCCTCCGCCGCACTCAGCCTATGGTCATGGTGAATCGAGCCTGCGGGTGACCCTTGTCATCGTCCTCTATCATCTCGGCTTTTTCGATCGCGATAGGCACGGTAGGAACAGATATCTCCCCATGACCGTTATCAACGAGCTCAACAGTCAGGAATTTATCAACGACCTCCATGCCCTCGGTGACTTCGCCGAAAGCTGCATAATTGCCGTCAAGGACAGTATCTTTGTCGCTGTAGCAGATAAAGAACTGGCTGGAAGCGCTGTCCATATCATTATTACGTCTTGCCATAGACACTATGCCGCGGGTGTGCGAAAGGGTATTCTGCTCGAAACCGTTGGCGGCGAACTCTCCTTTTATTTTCTTTTCCGCACCTCCCTTACCCGTTCCCGTGGGGTCGCCCGTCTGAGCTATTGATATGCTGCCATCCATAACACGATGGAAGATCAGTCCGTCATAAAAGCCGTCCTTAACAAGATCTGCAAAGTTCTCACAAGTCTCGGGAGCGTATTCGGGGTACAGCGTTATAACAAAACTGCCTATCTCCTCGGCGTTTTCGGTCGCCTTGAGCGTTCCCGTATCGAATTCGGCGGTCACGGTGTTAAGGCTGTCGGTGGGCAGCGGTTCTGTCACCGAGTGTTCGGGGCTGTTCTTGTCAGCACAGCCCGAGAATATCCCGCAGACCAGCGCTGCGGCGGTAGTCACCATCATGATATTTCTCAGTAATTCCATTGTCTGCTTTCCTTTCAGTTTTCCTTTTTCACTTTTCCGTATGCATAAATATTTGTACTATGTTCCGACATTTTTTCTGTAATGTGTGAGCTATAATAGTATTGGCGGAGCCCTGTCAGCGCTTGTCTATAGAGATATAATCCCGCTCTCTCATCACAGCCTTGTAAGCGGGGCGGATTATCCGCTTGCCCGTCACAAGCTCCTCGAAGCGGTGAGCGCACCAGCCTGCCATTCTCGAAACCGCGAACAGCGGTGTGAACAAGTCGTTCGGAATGCCGAGCATTCTGTAGACAAGCCCAGAGTACATATCAACGTTAGCGCACATCGCCTTGATATCGCCCTTCTTTTCGGCGAAAAGCTCGGGAGTGAGGCGTTCTATCATTTCGAGCAGCTTGAACTCCCGCTCATATTCCGTACCCTTTGCCAGCTTGTGGGCGTTTTCTTTTAAGATAACGGCTCTCGGGTCGGAGAGGGTGTATACCGCGTGACCCATACCGTAGATAAGTCCCGTGTGGTCGAAGGCTTCCTTGTTGAGTATCTTGCGGAGGAAATCGGCGACCTCGCCTTCGTCCTCCCAGTCCTTGACATTCTCCTTTACGCACTCGAACATCTCGCCGACCTTGATATTCGCACCGCCGTGCTTGGGTCCTTTGAGCGAACCTATAGCCGCCGAGTATGCTGAATAAGGGTCTGTTCCAGAGGAGGTCAGGACGCGGCAGGTAAATGTAGAGTTATTACCGCCGCCGTGCTCTGCGTGGAGCATAAGCATAACGTCGAGCAGTTTTGCCTCCTCATCGGTGAACTGTCTGTCGGCACGGAGCGCCGAAAGTATCATCTGTGCAGTCGAATGACCCTTTATAAGCGGGTGCATTATCATGCTCTCGTTGTCGTAGGTGCGGCGCTTTACCTGATAAGCGGATACCATAATGTTCGGGAGCTTTGAGATAATGGATATCGCGGTAGCCATCTCAAATTCGGGACTGCGATTCTCGGGGTTCTCGTCATAGGAATAGAGTGCGAGAAGTGCGCGGCTCATCTTATTCATTATATTGCGCGAGGGAGCTTTGAGTATCATGTCCTCAAAGAAGTTCTTGGGAAGCTCACGGTTCTCGTCAATAAGGGTATTGAATGCCTCAAGCTCCTCGTGAGAGGGCAGATTGCCCATGAGAAGAAGGTACACGATCTCCTCATAGCCGAATCTGTTTTCCTTTACGGCGTTACCGATGAGGTCGCGGATATCATAGCCGCGAAGCACCAGCTTACCCGGTATAGGCATTTTCTCGCCCTCGTTTATAACATAGCCGTGAACGTTGCATATATTGGTAAGTCCCGCCATAACGCCCGTACCGTCAGCGTTTCGGAGACCTCTCTTGACTATGTATTTCTCGTAAAGCCTGGGGTCTATCGCGTTATTGGCAACGAACTGCTGATAAAGCATATTTCTTGCGCTTTCGTTCGACATAAAGATCATCTCGCTTTCTTGGATATTAATATCTCTTTTTTGAAATACTCTTATTATTGTACACCATATTTGCGTTTTTGTCAAGTGCCGATAAACCATTGCAAAAAAATGAAAGGAGCCGATAAAATGACAGGTGCGAAGGATTACATCAGAATGATAGCGGTGACAGCGGTGGCGCTGCTGCTGATTCCTCTTGTGGGTTACGCGGGCAAGCGCAGTACCGCCGCTACCTCTGCCGAGGACAAAACTCCCGATGAAGGTGTTTCGATACTCATGCGTGAGAGCGGCGAAGTGGTGACACTTTCGGAACGGGATTATGTCATAGGCGCAGTCTTTGCCCAAATGCCCGCGGACTTCGAGCCCGAAGCTCTCAAAGCGCAGGCAGTCCTCGCCTATACCTATGCCGAACGCCGCAGGCTATCGGAGCGGAGAGCGCCCACTGCTGAACTGAAAGGCGCGGTCATGAGCGACGATACCTCTCTGTATCAGGCATACTTTACCGAGGAGCAGGCTAAGGCTCTCTACGGAGAGGACTACGAAACCGCGCGAAAGCGCATAGAAGAAGCCGCAGACAGTGCTGCAGGACTTACGCTCTGTTATGAGGGCGAGCCTGTCATTACGGCGTTCCACGGGATATCTTTCGGGCATACCGAGTCGGCGTTTACCATGTGGGGAGAGGATATCCCCTACCTTGTATCAGTGGAGAGCCTTAGCGACGCTGATCAGGAAGTCTGCCGAAGCGAATACAGCTTCAATGACAGTGAGATCTCGGAGCGCGTCCCCGAACTCAAAGAGGCAGATATCTCCGCATTAACTATAGCCGAGAAAAGCGAGCATGGTACGGCGCTTTCGCTTCGTGCGGGAGATGTGCTTATCGCTGCTGACAGTTTTTGTGAGCGGCTCGGACTTCCCTCCTGTCACTTCACAGCGGAACGTGAGAGCAGAGGCTGGAGATTCACCGTCATGGGAGTCGGGCATCTTGTTGGAATGAGCCAGTACGGAGCGAACGCTCTTGCTGCCGAGGGCAAGTCCTGCGAGGAGATACTTCTGCACTATTACAAGGACTGCGTTATCATACGCAAATAAAAACACCCCCGAAAACGGGGGTGCATAGTTCTCATATGTAGTATCTTATTTCGCAAGAGATACGGGAACAGCAGATTCGTCGAGGATAGTGGTGCAGCTGGGGCAGCGAACAGCCTCGATGTTGATCTCGGACTTGCAGTAGGGGCATACCTTGGTAGTGGGAGCAGCCTCTTCCTCGGGCTTTTTAACGAGCGCCGCAGCCTTCTCGGTAGCGGTGTTGATCGCCTTGAGCATGAGGAACAGGATCAGTGCGATAACGAGGAAGTTGATGACAGCCGAAACAAAAGCGCCGTAATTGAAGTCAACGCCGCTGATGGTGAACTTTCCGCCGACTACCTGCATAACGCCGTTTTCGTCTTTCTTGGCACCGCCAGTGATAACACCGATCAGCGGATTGATGAAATTATCGGTCAGCGAGGTAACGATGTTACCGAAAGCGGCACCGATGATGACACCTATCGCCATATCCATTACGTTGCCTTTGAGCGCAAAATCCTTGAACTCGGTCATAAACTTCTTAAACATTTTTAAGCACGTCCTTTGCAGCTGAAATATTCGGTGAACGGTGCAGCCGCGCCGAGCGGCAGTTATCGTCCTTCGGCAAACAGTTCTTTTCCGATCTACCGCATAAATTATAACACATTCTAACCAAAAAGTCAACCCGAAAACGATATTTTTTTACTTTTTTTTGTTATTTCCGACATGAAAGATCTTCCAAATTCAAAGATGTGAACTTTTTGTAAATATTCACTTTTAGGTATTGCCAAGCAGATGTTTTTGTGCTATAATAATTAAGCCGAAACGCGAAAGGCGCTGGCGGCTGAGATACTGGGATATCGCCAAGTGGTAAGGCAAGGGACTTTGACTCCCTCACCATCGGTTCGAATCCGGTTATCCCAGCTTTAACAAAATATTGGGGTGTCGCCAAGTGGTAAGGCAACGGACTCTGACTCCGTCACTTCAAAGGTTCGAATCCTTTCACCCCAGCTTCAAGCTCCTGTTCTTGCAGGAGCTTTTTTCTATTGACTGTTTTTCTTTTTTATGGTATAATCTAAGTGTGAAACTTTTTTTTGAAGGAGTTTACTGATGAAGAGAAGAATAATAATTATACTGCTGCTTGCCGCTCTGATGCTTAGCTCATGCTCAACTAACGCAATTCACGAAAAAGCCTCCGATGCTCCCGTGAAAAGCTCAGAAAGTGCCGTGACTTCGGAAAACATATCAGGCTCCGAGGGTGAAGCGGACAGTTCTTCGGACATACGCTATAAATTCGACACTGAAACAGAATACGTCGAGATCGACGGCAGGTTTTTTAACTGCTTCATCAACAGACCTCTGCGCTTCGACGAAAAGGAGATACCCTACGAGGAGTTTCTGAGCTATAAAAGTCCCTATGACGACTATATCACACTTTTCTACGACGATCACAGCGGGCGATTCGACTGCTTCGATACGGTCGTATATGCCATACGATATGCCTGCGAGAACGATATCGAACACCTTGACTTCCCGCTTGAATATGACGCGGCGCTGCTTAACAACGCATGGGAATACGCAAGGATCACCTTCCCAAATCTTCCGCTTGACACGGGGTTTTCTCATTTCAAGACCACGGACGACGGTTGGTACAGAATGCAATTTACAAAAGCCCTCCTTGACGTGACCAATGCTCCCGAGACCATCGAAGCCGCAAAGGAGATAATAGACGCCATGCCCGACACCTGCGAAACACAGGCGGAGAAGGCGTACTATCTCTACGACTGGGTGTGCCAAAATGTCGTCTACGATTCTTTCCATGCAGAGGGAAAGGAAGGTAAGATCAATGTCGCACCCCAGTCGGCTTACGGTGCGCTGGTCGAGAAACGGGCGGTATGCGACGGTATCGCGGGAGCGATACAGCTTCTGTTCGGTATGGCGGGGATAGACTGCGGCAAGGTGGATTCCTTTGATTATTGGGGCGGCGCGGGTCACGCATGGAACGTCGCAGAGATCGACGGCGAGATATGGGATCTCGATGCCACTTGGGATATCCACAGATTCTATAACGAAAAGGGCGATACCGTCACCGAGGAAAGATCCCCCGGATATTACGAGTGGTTCGGGGTAGAGCGTACCGCAAAGACCTTTGATTACGACATAAACGACGAAGTTACCATCATGAACAAATACACAGAGAAGGTCTATACCGAGAACTCCCCTATACTGCTGGCGTATGATATCGTGGTCTCCACCGACCCGGATACATATGAGGAAAGGATATTCCTGAACGGCGAAGAAGTCTCAGACTTCCCCACGGAATACATTCTGAAAAAAGCCGGAGGCGGCAATGTCGTGTCAATAAAGTTCAACGATATATATTCGATGATGCACGCATATAGCGCTTTCACTGACAGCAGCTCGGCTTTTAAAGACAGCGGACTCGGTTTGATCCAGGACCGAGGATTGCTCTCGATTCAAGTATTCCCATCGGGGTATTTCGATACGGAAGAGTGAGTTATGAGCTTTGCTGAAACGGCACAAAGGCAGATACCTTGCGGTACCTGCCTTTAGTCATGTTCGGGAGCCGAAAACCATCATCTGCGGCGCTCATTCGTGTTCTGACCTGCGGGAGCACTGTCGGCAGGCGCGGCGGTCTGCTGTACCTCCTCGCAGGAGTTATTGCACACGCAGCCCGTATCAAGCCCCTGAGGGAAAAACTCGCTTGACGGGAAGGCGATCTTGTCGAACAGCTCGCAGGGGCTGTCGGTGTCGGAGGCGCACTCCTTGCCGGGCATACAGTAATCGTATGCGGGTATCATGATAGGTACGGGACGCGCAAGCTGGATTATCGCGAAAATGCCGATCGTTATGGTAAGAGTGCTGTCGGTCTCCTGTGCAGTCGGCGGAGTGAGCTGTGCGTCAAGG
Source organism: uncultured Ruminococcus sp. (assembly GCA_902781565.1). Lineage (GTDB taxonomy): Bacteria > Bacillota > Clostridia > Oscillospirales > Ruminococcaceae > YE71. Next base: position 5,817 of record CACZJT010000038.1, on the reverse strand, counting down.
CACATGGGCGGAGCGATAGTCACCGAAGCGGTAGGGAGCGTGCAGAAGTCGCAGGAGCAGCAGGCACAGCCGCTCACCGCTGCGGCAGCAGGGGTTTCGGGCACCTGTCCCGACACAAAGCGCTGAGTGCTGCCGTCGCTGCCGAAGAGTATGACCTTCTTTGAGAAATTGGAAGTCCCGTAGATTATCTGCGGAGTACCGCCGTCAGCGGGGAAAGCCTCTATCTCGGCGCGGAAATTGTAGGTCACATCGACGGTATAGAAGCCCTTATTGAAGGGTACGGCGTCGATGACGAAGCCTACGCTCGGCACCTGTATAGCGCGGGCTTTGATGTAGGAAGCACTGTTAAGTGTCTGTTGGTCGGCTTCGGCGAAGCTGAAAGCTAAGTCTTCAAGGCAGTCCTGAGAGCTGCACGAGTCGAAAACGCGCATGGCGTCTATGCATACAGCCTCTTTGAAGGGTCTGTTTACATTGGGATTATTCATAGCTGTCCTCCTTGTAAAATATGTAACCGCGGCTGATTAAACGTCACTGGTATATTCTATTCCTCAAACGAGAAAAATGTGCATAAGAATGTCTCATAAAAGCTGTGACATAATAAACATATGAAGTGTTGTATTCGTGCTCCGTATTATCATATTATACAAAATATGGAATAATTTAATAAATAAGTCTTGAAATATAGTGAAAAATGTTATATAATAATTATGTTTAGACAGTTATAGCCATATCATGTGATAGGGCGGGTCAACAGATGTGTTAAGGAGATGCAATTATGAAAATAAAGATCGCTGCGGCTGCGGCTGCACTGACATTAGCTCTGGGCGCAGGTATACAGCTTCCCGCTCAGCTTATTTCGGTAGGCAGCGGAACGGATATCGTTGCTTCCGCCGAGAACTACAACGGATTTGATTACGTATCCGATAGCGGGATGGTACGCATTACGGGTTATTCGGGCAATGCCGAATCTATCACTATTCCGGCAGAGATAGACGGCGAGCCTGTTGCACGTTTTGTGATACAGAACAACACAAAGATCAAAGAAGTCACGATCGAGGACGGTATCGGTTCTATCGGAGAATCGGCTTTTGAAGGCTGTACTGCGCTTGAGACCGTACATATCCCCGATTCTGTCGGCTCTATAGGCTGGTTTGCCTTTATGAGCTGTATATCACTCAAAAATATCACGATACCCGACAGAGTATGGAGCATCGGAAACAATGCCTTTGACGGTTGTTCGAGCCTTACCGAAATAAATATTCCGGCAGGATTGTGGGCAAGCTATTTCGGCAATAATGTTTTCCGCGGCTGCAAGAGTCTGAAAACAATAATTGTTCCGTCGTCTAATCCTTCCTTCTCCGCTGTTGACGGCGTACTGTACTCTAAGGACAAGAAAGAGCTTATCATTGCCGGCGGCGGTGTCGAGAAGGTCAATGTTTCCAAGGAGACCGAGACTATCCGTGCGGAGGCCTTCAAGCAATGTCTGAAACTCAGTGAGATCACACTCCCCGACGGACTTCAGAGCATTGGAAACAGTGCGTTCTATAATTGTCCGATGCTCAAAGAGATCACTATACCCAAGAGCGTGACCGACATCGGAAGCAGTCTGGGCTTATATTTTGACACCAAGAAAGCCGCAGTCCTGAAAGTCGAAGACTTTGTTATCAAGTGCTATGGCAGGAGCGCTGCGCACGAATACGCCCTTTCAAAGAAGCTTAACTATCTTCTCCTCGACGCGGCGACACTGAAAGCGGATTACACCTTTATGTACGATGACAAAGAACTCGACCCCGCCTCGGCTTCCGTTATCCTTACCGATGAAGATGATAACGAGACCGAGCTTACACTTGACGCTATCGGCTGCATATCGGACGACAATCTTGCGGCAGGCAAATATACCCTTACTATGAAGCTGAAAGGCTTCCCAGAGGACAGTACCGAGATCGAGCTTATCTCGGACAAGGAAACAAACTACAGCGCCAAGGTGTATCATTACGGCGATGTTAACACCGACGCTGTGGTGGATATGAAGGATCTCGGACTTTTACAGCAGTATCTTGCAAACTGGGAAGTCGATATCAATGAGGCGGTTGCCGACCTCGATTCGGACGGCGAGATCGCGCTCAGAGATCTCGCAACTCTCCGCCAGTTCCTCGCCAGATGGGACATCGAGTTCAACTGACCCTAACTGTCAGCGAAGTCTATTGCAAAGGAGTTTACTAACTTGGATATGCAGAGCTTTTTCAGCGGCGCTATGTTTGACGCATACGAGTATTTCGGAGCTCACCCTACGGTAAACGGCGTTCTTTTCAGGACCTATGCCCCAAACGCCGCTAAGGTCGCGATCAAGGGCGATTTCAACGGCTGGTATCCTCAGCAGATGTACTGCGATAACGGGATATGGGCGATAGAGATACCCGAAGCTAAGGTCGGTGACTACTACAAATACGTGATCTATACTCAGAACGGAGATACGAAGGAGCATTGCGACCCCTACGGCTTCGGTATGGATCTTCGTCCCGAATGGGCTTCCGTCGTGCGCGATCTGAACGAGTTTAAGTTCACAGATGATGAGTGGATATATTTCAGGGACAAGAATTACAACAAGCCCCTGAATATCTATGAGATGCACCTTGGAGCATGGAAGGAAGCCCCCGGGTTCGATCCCGAAAAAGACCCCGAGGACGAGCGATTCATGACCTATGACAAGATCGCCGATCTGCTCATACCCTACCTTAAAGCCAACAATTTCACCCATGTAGAGTTCATGCCGCTTTCCGAGCACCCCGCAGATATCTCATGGGGCTATCAGAACACGGGCTTTTATGCGCCCACCTCACGCTACGGAACGGCGGCACAGCTCATGGAGCTTATCAACAAGCTGCACAATAACGGCATAGGTGCCATAATGGACTTTGTTCCCGTGCATTTCGCCCTCGATGATTATGCACTGCGGAATTTTGATGGCACTCCCCTTTACGAATACGCGAACGCCGATGTTGCAGTCAGCGAGTGGGGCACCTGCAATTTCCAGTTCAACAAGCCCCACGTTGCGGTGTTTATGCAGTCCTGTGCCGACTATTGGCTCACCAAGTATCATTTTGACGGTCTGCGCATGGATGCCATCAGCCGCGCTATCTACTGGATGGGGGACCCCAACAGGGGCGTAAACCCCAACTCTCTTGAGTTTTTAAAGCAGATGAACGGTACCTTGCAGATACGTCACGGTGATTGTATGCTCATAGCCGAGGATTCAACTGCTTACCCGAAGATAACCGTCCCGACACAGTACGGAGGACTGGGCTTCGATTACAAATGGGATCTGGGCTGGATGAACGATACCCTAAACTACTTCCGCACACCGCCGATGGAAAGAAAAGCTCACCACCACAAGCTGACTTTCTCCATGCAGTATTTCTACAACGAGCATTTCCTGCTGGAGCTCTCCCATGATGAGAACGTACACAGCAAAGCTACTATAATCAACAAGATGTGGGGCAATTACGAGGACAAGTTCCCGCAGGCGAGGGCGATGTATATGTATATGTACACTCACCCCGGCAAGAAGCTGAATTTCATGGGCGGCGAGAATGCTCAGTTCCGCGAGTTTGACGAAACCCGCGGTCAGGACTGGGACATCATGAAATACCCGCTGCACGAGAGCTTCAACCGCTACTTCAAGCGGCTGACGGAGCTTTACAGAACCTGTCCCGCGCTTTACTTCTGCGAGTATGACCCGGGGACATTCCGCTGGCTCATGGCAGACAATGCCGATCAGAACAGCTATGCCTATCTGCGGCAGGCGGAGGGTCAGTTGCTTCTCTGCGCGTTCAACTTCTCGGGCAGCGATCAGAGCTTCACGGTGGGTATCGGCTACCCCGCGGAGCTGACTCCCCTGCTCCACTCGGACGAACAGACCTACAGCGGTACCGTCCACCACGACTCACTGGTAATGCAGGAGACCAATGACGGTAACTACACCGTGACGCTTCCGAGGTTCTCGGGCGTTATCTACGAGGTCAAGGGCAAATGATGAATTATCTGTAAACTCTTGGACACTGTTCTTGACACTCGGGTAATTATATGTTATAATATATAAGTCGTTAAGAGAGTATTACCTTTTACGGCTTACGGAGACGTATCGAAGTGGTCATAACGGGGCGCACTCGAAATGCGTTAGCCCTTAAACGGGCTCGAGAGTTCGAATCTCTCCGTCTCCGCCAAAAGAAAAAGCAGTCCTTTGGGTCGGCGCACATAAAGCAGTTTATGTGATTTGAAGATAAGGTTGCGTAACATCGCAGTTACGCAGCCTTTTTCTTTTTGTCGTATTCTTTGCTGTCAGCAATAGCTGTAGCGACAGCAACATCAAAGCGGAAGTGTATCTCGATCTGCTGAGTACGATGTCCATCGCTCTTACGGAAGTTCACCGTATGACCCGACCGTAACGCTTCACCGCAACATCATCAGCGTACTTTTTCACACGGCATTTTCAAAAAAGCACGGAATGAAGCGTATGCTGCGGGGCTGCTACGATGAGAATGTGCAGACTGAAAAAGCAAGGATAAAGGTGGAGGATATTCACGCCGATATACTTATGCAGTGCCCCGGATATGACAACTGCTGGCCGTCCGATGAGGCTGTTCCGAGAATGAAAAAAAGCTGGAAGAGTGCCGTTATCCTTACAGAGTTCGCGCGACGGTCTACGAAAAAGGCAGTCATCTGCTTTGCGGCGATCTTATGTCCTCGCCCAAATATCTCAGATCAATGCGAAAGATCTTGCAGGCAGAGTACAACGATCAGAACGCCTGCAATAAAGCGAGGAAAGACAGCATGAAGGAAGCTCTCGACTTTCTTGAAGGGTGGAAGTAACGTGACCGTCAAACCCACGGAAATAAGATTTCAAAATAATGAGCAATGATTATAATAATTACAAAGTGTACGAAATATCGGACGCGGCGGCTATAAACCGAAACAACTCAACCGCTGCTTTGCGGATCGGGTCTATTCGGTTATGCCTGAAAAATCGAGGAATATGACTATCTCTCATGACGGGATAAATGTTTGATCAAGACTAAAAGCAGAGAAAAACAGCTTTACAAAAGAAAAAGACAGATACTTCATACAGAGTTTGAGTATCTGTCTTTAGGTGTTGAAACCCGCTGTATAAGTCTTTCATAATAGTTTTTTAAAAAACTACTATATGAGTACCTGCCATACTCCGCGGGTTTTCGTTCTCAATCGTTCGGCATGAGCCCTCTTGCGGACTCCCACCTGTTCAGCGACAGGTCACCGCCCGAAGGTACGGCTCCCGTGGCTTCGTTCGAGGAGGCGGTGTTCATTCCGCTGTAGCGCGGCACCGCTCCGAACATAGGCGGTTTTTCGGCGCTTTGGTAAAGGCTCATGAAGCTGTTCACGCCGCCTTTGTGTACCTTGCGCCGCAAGGACATCGAGAGCGAGTTGTAGAACGCCATAGCGTGCTTGTCCGATTCGAGCAGGTCGGAAAGGTCTTTGTATTCGTCCATATTTTTGTACATCTCCTGTTTTTGTTCTCGTGATTATTATGCTCCGACACAGAGATCCAATACGCGGCATTATGAGGAAATTTCTGCGTTCATCGAATAACACGGAAATCAATGTTCAAGCCCACCGCATGAGTTACAAAATAAATCAGTACAAAAATATGGACAATCACAATATTATATGTTATAATGGAATCAAAAAGGTGTGATTGTCATGGAAGAATTTGTAAAATGGATAGATTGTATTGAAGATGTAAGGCAGCAAAGCAAGATACGATATACCGTTCAGGAGATAGTT
>CACZJT010000037.1 GCA_902781565.1 uncultured Ruminococcus sp. | reverse complement strand
CCTGCAAGGGAAAACCCTTCTGAAGAAGGGTTATTCCCTTGACTCTTTCCTAAGACTTTTGGTCTGTGCTACAGAGTGCCGCTCTCTTTATTTGTGCTTACGGTCATTTTATATTTTGGTCGCTCCGCCTTGTTGCGGTACGCTTTGCGCTTTACGGTCGGTCTTGCATTTTGCTCTTTATCTTTTCTTTGTTATCTAATTCTTCCAATACTTCCCGTCCAGCGTTCTGTATGCCGATGCTTCCGTGATGTGCTTCTTGTCTATGACCTCCGAACCCGCAAGGTCGGCTATCGTCCTCGCTAACTTCAATACCTTGTCATATGCCCGCCCCGAAAGCCCGAACAGCTTGAATACCCTGTCAAGCGTTTCATACGCTTCGTCCGTCATGACACAGACCTCCTGCATGAGATCGGGCGTGATCTTCGCATTGCAGGTTATCCCCGTGCCTTCAAATCGCTTGTTCTGTATGTCACGCGCCGCCTGTACACGCTCCCTTATCGCCGCAGAGGACTCCGCTTTGCCCTTCGATGAAAGCTCCTCGAACTCTACCGCCGCCGCTTCCACGCTTATGTCTATCCTGTCAAGAAGCGGTCCCGATATCCGCCCGAGATACTTCTTTACGCTCTTGTCGTCGCAGGTACACTTCCTCGTCGGATGCCCGTAATACCCGCAGGGACACGGATTCATCGCCGCTACCAGCATGAACGACGACGGATATGTTATCGACCCCGCCGCACGGGATATCGTTACTTTGCTGTCCTCCAGGGGCTGACGCAGTATCTCCAGCGCGTTGCGGTTGAACTCGGGAAGCTCGTCCAGAAACAATACCCCGTTGTGTGCCAAGGATATCTCCCCGGGACGCGGTACGCTGCCGCCCCCCGAAAGCCCCGCCGATGATACAGTATGGTGCGGTGCGCGGAAGGGACGCGAGGTAATAAGCGGGTGCGCGGGGTCGATGTCCCCCGCTACCGAATAGACGTTAGTGGTGGCGATTGCTTCCTCAAAGGTCATTCGCGGGAGTATCGACGGCAGAGCCTTCGCAAGCATAGACTTGCCCGACCCCGGGGGTCCTATCAGCAGTATGTTGTGACCTCCCGCCGCCGCGACCTCCAGTGCGCGTTTGGCGAGCTGCTGACCCTTGATGTCGCAGAAGTCCGACTCCCCTTCGCCGCTGCGAAGATCGGGGATATACTGCGGCTCGGGCTTTATCACCTCAAAGCCCGAAAAATGATTGACGAGCGCCCGCAGAGTGCTGACCCCGTAGACGCTCAGTCCCGCCACTACGGAAGCCTCCCCCGCGTTCTCGGCGGGGACGTACAGCTCCTTGATGCCCAGCTGCTGCGCGAGTATCGCCATAGGCAGCACTCCCTTGACGGGACGCAGCACTCCCCCCAATGATATCTCCCCGATAAATGCGGCGTTCTCCACCCTCTCGCTCGATATCCAGCCCTGAACGCAGGCGATAGCCGCCGCTATCGAAAGGTCGTGTACCGTACCCGTTTTCTTGACGTCTGCGGGGGCGAGGTTCACGATGACACGCTCCTCCTCGGGAAAATGCAGCTTCGAGCTTCGGAAGGCGCTTTTCAGCCGCTCACGGCACTCCTTCACCGCCGCGTCCGCAAGCCCGATTATCTGGAAATCGGCAAGGGTCCTGCTGACCTCGATCTCCGCTGAAACGGGAAAGGCATTGAGCCCCGTGAGCCCGAAGCTCTTTATCTGATAGAACAATTTATCTTCTCCTCCGTTCCTCAGTCTTGGCAGATCAGTAATGATCGTAAGGCACGCCGTCCTCCGTCGCTATGTAGTAATTCATATCGTCGGCGCGGACGACGTTGACGATGAAGTATCCCTCCCCGTCCTTCGTAAAGCAGTACATACGGATATCCTCGTGGGGATAGCAGAACTCATTGCTGTGATCGGTGAGATATCCCACCGCCGAAAGCCCCGGGATATCTTCGGGGGAAGCTATCTTCTTCACCTCTCCCCTCTCGATATCGCCCTGCATGACGATCTCCACGTAACCGAACATACTCTCCGCACGAACGTCCTCGGGGGAATCCGTTTCACCGCTGTCCGTATGGTAAACGCTGAGCTTGTAGAGATCTCCGCCGCCCTTGTAGACGGGTATCTCACTGTCAAGAGCTCCCGCCTTGTCGGCTTCTTTAAGCTCGGCGCAGACTTCACATATCTGCGATCTCAGTTCCTCAAAATCCCCGAAGATGTGCAGTTCAGCAATTATATCGCGGTGGCTCCTTACGGAAGTTTCGACCCATATCATACCGCCCTGTTCGGCAAGGCGGTCATTCATCGCGCTCACGGCGGTATCGGCGAAGTAGGAGCCGTAGCTTTCCCACCAGCTGTCATAGAGTGCCTCCTCATAGTAGAAAGCCGAGCCGTCCATGCCCTGAGAGCTTGCGTGGGAATCTATCGAGAACTCAAAGCCGTAGGTATCGTCGCGATAGTAAAACGTCCGCCTGCCTGTTTCGTTCTCTTCGCGGAGAAAGGTCACGCTGCCGTGGTCGCGCTCGGCGATCTCGGTGACTTCCTTTTCGGAACGCAGCTTCACGCCCTCCTTAGAAAGCGAGCATCCCGCAAACACAGCCGAAGCAAACAAAAGCACAGCTGCCCAAAGCGCCCTCCTTATCATAGACACACACCTCTTTTTCGGAGATACGGTATCATTTCCCCAGCGTTTCTCCGATGAATTCCGCCGCGTCCTTATAGACCTTCGCACGGTTCAGCTCGTTTATCAGCTCATGACGGGCTCCTTCGTACAGCTCCAGCTTCACGTTGCAGCGCTTGTTCAGGAGCCTTGTGAACACCGTCCTCACGCCCTTGCCGTAGCTCCCGACGGGGTCTTCAAGTCCCGACATGAACAGGGTCGGCTTATCCTTCGGGAAGCTCTCGTACCAGCGCTCGTCCGAAACGAACCACATCACTCCCGCAAGATTCAGCCAGCCGTTCACCGTGAACATATAATTACAGAAGGGATCGGCGGCGTATTTCTTCACGATCGCTTCATCGCGGGACACCCAGTCGTAATTCGTTTTCGGATCCTTGATACGGTCGTTGTACTTCCCGAAGCCCAGCTTCGTGAGGGTCTTGCTTCGGTGCTTCTCGCCCTTGACCCGCTGTATAGCCTCGCCCTGCCGCATCATGAGGGCTATAGCCGCCCTGCCGATATACTTTTCCTTGCCGTCCAGCTTGCCGTCTATCGTGCAGCTCACCTTATTGCCAAGGTCTTGCAGATGACCCGACACCATTCCCGCATAGCCGTTCAGCCTGTCCATGCGGTTGACGGCTTTCTTGACTATGGCGCGGACGTCGGCTTCAAAGGCGTCGGCAGTCCCCATGAAGATGAACCCCGCGCACTCGTAGCCGTACTTTACCGCATAAGCCCTCGCGAAGAAGCTCCCCATGCTGTGACCGAACAATATGAGCGGCAGTCCCGGGTATTCGGCTTTGATAAGTGTGGTCATGCGGTGAAGGTCGGAGAGCGCACGCTTCCAGCCCTCGTTGCCCGAACCGAAGTAGCCCAGCTCATCGGGAGTGCGGGCAGTCCTGCCATGACCCAGGTGGTCGTTTCCGCAGACCACGTACCCGAGGTCTGCAAGATAGCTCATGAAATCGGCGTAGCGCTCGATATACTCGCACATTCCGTGGGATATCTGCACGATGCCCTTAGGCTCGCCGTCGGGGCGCATTATGATACAGAAGCACTCATGCTCACCGTCGGAGCTTCTGAAACGTCTTTTTTCGTATTCTCTCATTTTTGTTTCCTCCTTTTATACTCCCATCTGTTTCAAAGCCGACAATAGATTCGTGCAGAAACGGATTTTATCAAGGACCGCAGACGTGCTGTCGCACTTCAAGGGAGTGCAACGCAGAGAAAATTCGTTTATGTACGAAGATATTGGTGGATTTGGAACAGAGGGGAGTATAATGACCGTTTACGTATATTTTTATTATTATACCATATTTTTCTTAAAAAATCAACTCTTTTTTGGTCAAATGCCAAAATTCGCCGAACAAATTATTTTTCGGGGGAAAAATTTGAAAAAGGGCTTGCAATTTCGGAAAGTTTGTGCTATAATAGTTGTATATTGAATTTTTCAGACCGAAAGGGTGTGAGAACTAAAATGGGAACACTTGAAATTATTGCGGGAGTTGTGCTGATACTTTGCAGTATCGTGATAATACTTGTGGTGCTGGCGCAGGACAGCAAGGACGACGGTCTTACCTCCGCGATAGGCGGCGGCTCGAACGCTTCCTTCTACGAGAACAATATGGCAAGAACAAAGGACGCGAAGCTGTCACGGTTCACAAAAGTCGCGGCAACGCTGATATTCATTATCACCCTCGCGCTGAACATCATAGCTAATTTCTCGAAATAAGCCGTCAAACCCACGCCCCGTCAAGTTCACCGACGGGGTGTTTTGCATAAGTCGGGGGACGGGACACCGAAAAGTATGAGGAGCGGCAATGATATGGAGATATACTCCCCTCTGTTTCAAAGCCAATAGATTCGTGCAGAAACGGATTTTATCAAGGCGCACGACCGCAGACGTGCTGTCGCACTTCAAGGGAGTGCAACGCAGAGAAAATTCGTTTATGTACAAAGATATTGGTGGATTTGGAACAGAGGGGAGTATAATGGACGGAAAGGACTATCTTCCGCAGGTACGGGAGCTTATCAATGAATACGTGGGCAGGCTCGGAAGAGACCTGTCATTTCAGGACATAGACGCGGAGCTTCATGACATCGCCCATAAGTATACGGCTCCGAACGGTGAGCTTCTTGCGGCTGTAGAGGGCGAAAGGGTTCTCGGTATAGTGGCTTATCACAGGCACAGCGATACCCGCTGCGAGATGAAAAGGCTCTACGTCCGCCCCGAAGCGCGGGGACTTCATCTCGGCGAAAGGCTTGTGACCGAGATAGTCTCTCACGCAAAAAAAGCGGGCTTTGAGGAAATGGTGCTCGATACCGTCGAGCCGCTGAAAGCCGCAGTATCGCTCTACGAAAAGCCGGGCTTTGAGCGATGCGGGGCGTATTACGATAATCCTATGGACGATGTTATATACATGAAAAAGAAGCTCCGAACGCGAGCTTAAAAAAGGGAGAAAAGTATGAGAAAAGAATTTGAGAAGTTTATTTTTGACAGACTGAAAAAGCGCAAGGAAGCCGTGGAGTTCGACGACCTCTACCGCCCCCTCGCAAAGCAGGTCACAAAGAAGGAGCTTGACCGCTTCCTCGAAGACATGGGGCGGCAGGGCAAGATAATCAACACGGGGCGCGGCTACATTATCCCGCAGGGGGGCGAGCTTATCCCCTGCAAGGTATCCCGCGTGAAAAAGACCTTCGGCTTCGTGCGCTCGGAGCTTGACGATACGGAATACTTCGTGGCGGGGCGCTATCTGAACGGCGCCATGCCCGGGGATTCCGTCATGGTGCAGACCTACATCGGGCGGGACGACAAGACCGAAGGGCGCATAGTCGAGATAACCGAGGAGAAGTTCTCACGCTTCACGGGGAACATCGTCAACGAGTTCGGGGAGCTGAAAGTCGTCCCCGATACCCTCTCGAAGTACGCCATGACCATAGATGACACCGACGGGCTTACCCTCCGCGAGGGGGACAAAGTCCTCGCCGAGATAAGCTCCCGCGGCACTTCCCACGCGGAGCATAAGTGCAGGATAGTCATGAGCTACGGAAGCTCGCTGAAGGCTTCCGTGTGCGCTCTCAGCGTGCTGGGGCTCAACGGGCTGACGCCGATTTTCCCGCCCGAGGTCATAGACGCGGCGAAGAAAGCCTCCGACTACCGCACCATAGCGAACGAAGCCAAGAGCCGCCTCGACCTCCGCGACCTGCCTATCTTCACCATAGACAGCGCCTCCACAAAGGACATCGACGACGCCATTTCCATAGAGCGCACCGAGAACGGCTACAAGCTGGGCGTACACATTGCGGACGTGTCCTTCTACGTGCGTCCCAAGTCCCTGCTCGATGAGGAAGCGTTCAGGCGCGGGACGAGCGTTTACTATGCCGACCGCGTTATCCCCATGCTCCCCCCCGAGCTTTCAAACGGCATATGCTCCCTCAATCCGAACGAGGACAGGCTCGCGTTCTCGGCGCTCATGGAGCTGAACAACGACGCTGTCATCACGGGCTTTAGGTTCGCCAAGTCGGTGATACGCTCCCGCGTGAAGGGCGTTTACAGCGAGATAAACGAGCTTCTCGAAGGCTACAACGCCAAAGCCCTCTGCGAGAAATACGCGGAGGTCATGGACGTCCTGCCCGTCATGAAGGAGCTTGCCGAGAAGCTGAAGGGCAACCGCATACATCGCGGCGCTCCCCAGTTACAGACCACCGAGAGCGTGCTCATCATCGACGAGAACGATATGTGCGCCGATGTAAGACCCCACGAAACGGGGCTCAGCGAAGAGATGATAGAGGACTTCATGCTCTGTGCCAACGAATGCGCGGCGAGGTTCGGTTCGGAGAACGGCTTGCCCTTCGTCTACCGCGTACACGAGGACCCGCCCACCGACAGGCTCGAATACCTCAAAACGGGTCTTACGGAGCTTCGTATACCTTTCAACTTCGACGGCGGCAAGGCAAGACCCAAACAGCTCTCGGAGATACTCGAATGGGAGCGCGGCACCGACCGCTTCCCCGTCGTGAACAACCTCGTACTGCGAAGCATGGCAAAGGCGAAGTATTCCCCAGAACCGCTGGGACACTTCGGACTTGTGCTCGAAGACTACGCACACTTCACCTCGCCGATACGCCGCTATCCCGACCTTGCGATACACCGCATAATGAGCGACTTCCTCGCGGGAGCCACCGCCGATGAGCTCGGTATGCGCTACGGGCTGTTCTCGGGCGAAGCCGCGGCGAGGGCTACCGAGACCGAGATAGTAGCCATGCAGACCGAGCGTGAGTGCGAGGACTGCTACAAGGCGGAGTACATGAAGTCGAAGCTGGGTGAGGTATACGAGGGAGTTATCGTTTCCTGCGTTCCTCACGGAATGTACGTCATGCTCGACAACACCTGCGAGGGCATGATATTCATAGGCTCGCTCCCCTACCCCGACTACTTCTATGACGAAGCCTTCTCGATAAAGCGCGTGGGCAGAGGTCCCGTCTTTACGGTGGGCAAGCGCATACTGATACAGGTAGTGAAAGCCGATGTCAGCAGCGGTAACGTTGATTTTGAATACTACGGAGAGGTTACGGAATAACGCCGCTCCGAACGGGAGGGTACGGCAGTGATAGCGCATCTTGACGGAGAGTTTGAGACAGTCGATTACGAGGGCTCGCGGTGCTGTATCGTCTACGACAATTCCGAGAACGAGGAATACCCTCTGCACTGGCACAACGCGCTGGAGCTGATAATGCCGCTGGACGGAGATTTCACGGCTGTCTGCGGGGGCAAAAAATACAGGATCGGCGAGCTTGAAATGCTGCTTATCCCCCCGGGGACGCTTCACTCCCTCGAAGCCGCGCCGGGACACAGGCTGATAATGCTTCTGGACAGCAATACGCTGACGGGCAATCCCGCGCTTGCGGAGCTTATGCCGCTGATATCCGAACCGCTTCTCGTGACAGCCGCGGAGGACAGGGAGCTTCTCGAAACTCTGAAGCGCACGATGGAGGACATCTATATCCTCTACAGCGAGTTCGGGGTATTTGCGGAGGTGCGGATATTCCTGCACGTCATCTCCATGCTGATACGCATAAGCGAGAGCCGCCACGCGGCGGCGGTACTGGACGAAGACCTGCGCACGAACAAATTCCGCAGCATAATCCGCTACATCGACTCAAACTACATGAACGACATCGACCTTGACGACTTAGCGGCGAGGGCGGGGTACAGCCGTTACCACTTTTCGCGGATATTCAAGAAATACTGCGGAACGACCTTCATCACCTTCCTGAACCGCAGGCGCATACGGGCGGCAGAGGTACTGCTGACGGGCGGCGGACAGCCTGTAACGAGCATAGCTATGCAGGTAGGTTTTTCGAGCCTGACGACCTTCAACCGGGTGTTCAAGGAGCAGAAAGGCATGACTCCGTCGGAGTTCAGAAGGCTGTACAAGCCCTATGATTGAAGCGCATATCATATACTCAAAACACAAATATCCCGAAAGCATACTCCGCTTTCGGGATAATTTTCTTTACATCTCATCGGGCGGCAGCAGCCTTCTCGTCGCCGCAAGCCGGGAATTGTTATATCTCTTGTCACCCGTCACGTCCGCAACGATATCGAGATACGGCGGCAAATGCACCTCCCTGCCGATATCGTCAAGCTCGATCTCCAGCGTCGCATACCTCCCGCCGAAATCGTACACGTCAAGCTCGAAGGTCTGCCCCTCGTACTCGAACACGTACCGCGATTTGTCTATCGGCGGGCGGTCGGGCGAGCTCTCCCGAAGCAGGCGCTCGTACTCCTCAAAACTCACTTCCCGCTCGATCTCTATGCGCTCCCCGAAAGAAACGTCGGTCTTTTCGGTGTAGGTGTACACCCAGTCGGGGGATATGCCCCGCCTGCGCACCCTCCTCCGCGCACCGTTCTCGGGTACCGAAAGATAGGTCTGCAAGATATCGCTGCGCTTTACGCCCTCTATCGCCGCAAGCTCACCGTCCGTCGGCCGAATGATGAGGTACTTGCGCTCGATCTCTCTGTCAGTCTTTTTGCCGCTCACGGACATTCCTCCCCGCTCTCACTTTCGCCCTTCGCGGACTGTGACAGCGTATTGAGCCCGTAGGTCAGCGTCAGCAGGCTGTCACCCAAGTGTACGTTCTCGACGACTATATCCTCATGCCCCGTCAGTATATCGCAGTGGGAGAAGTTCCAGAACGCCTTTATCCCCAGCGAAACGAGCCTGTCGGCGATGTCCTGCGCCGCCCTCCTCGGAATGCACAGCACCGCCGCCACGGGACATTCCCGCTTGCAGAAGGCTTCCAGTTCCGCGGTATCTCTGACCGCAAGCTCCCCGACCCTGCGCCCCGTAAGCGCGGGGTCGCTGTCGAAAATTCCGATGAGCCTGCACCCGCGCTCGCCGAAGTCGATGTGGGTGGCGATGGTACGTCCGAGATTCCCCGCGCCTATGAGTATAGTCCCGAATCGCTTATCGACGCCCAGTATGCGCCCGATCTCGGCGCGGAGCTCCGCAACGTTGTAGCCGTAGCCCTGCTGTCCGAACCCTCCGAAGCAGTTCAGATCCTGCCGTATCTGCGAAGCGGTGAGCCTCATTCTCTGAGAAAGCTCCCGCGAGGATATGCGCTCTATCCCCTGTTCGCTAAGCTCCCCGAGAAATCTGTAATATCTCGGCAGCCGCTTTATTACCGAGACCGAAATGTTCCCGTTCTTGGACACCCGCTCACCTCCGTTTGTTGACTATCTTCAAGCGTCAGACAGGTACGAAATAAGCGCCCCGCTTTTTTAGGCGGGGCACTTGCTTTGATCCGTATTATTTCCCCGTTTTCTGAGAAAGCACGTAGAAATCGTAAGCCGAAGGCTGTCTGCCACCGATCTTGAGCCAGTTGGAACTGTAGGGCTCCACCACCAGCGGTCCGCAGTAATCGAGTATCTCACCCAGCTTGGCGGAGCTTACGAACTCTCCGTCCGCGTGGCGCTTGGCGGCTTCTTTGGTGAAGTAGCACTCCACAAGCTCCTCGTCGCCGAAGTTTGAGGTCTTCTTGACCCAATACTCCGCATTGGGGTCGCGCACGCCGTTCTTGTCGGGACGCGGCAGATCGCCTATAACATACACCCAGCTCTTTTTGAGCTCGGCGATACCGGGTCTCTGCTCAACGGTGCCGACATTTATTCCGTAAACTCTCGAATAGCAGTCGAGGATATCCCTGATCTGCCCCAGATCTTTACGTGAGATTATGAGCTTCTGATCTCTCAGCCCGTAGATGAACACAGCCTTGCAGTCGCCGTTCCAGACCGCCTTATCGAGTATATCCCCGAAGCGCATGGGAATGACCGCAAGATCGACGCCCTTTCTCGTTTGCAGCTTTTTGAGCTGTGTGAGCAGAGTGTCCTTGCTGAAAAAGATATTTACCGCATAGTCGATAAACGGCTCCCAGTTATCGGGACCTCTCACGATGACCGATACGTTCTTATCGAGATAATCCATGAAGAATTTTTCCTGTGCGGTGATATTGGATTCATACTCGTGAGCGCTCAGCTCCATATCCTCGAAATCGACCGTCTGCTGAGCGGGCTTTGCGTCGTCATCAGCCGATCCTCTGCCGAATAAGCCGAATAAAGCCATTTATTTCACCCCGATCCAAAATGTTATTTTTATCTGTCGGTGCCCGTCCTTCTCCGCGGACATCAGCACGCATTTCTGCAATCGCAGTCACTATTACTATTATAAAGCATTTTTTCGAGATTGTCAATAATAAATCACAAAAAAGTTTGTTAATGCTAAGTAAACAATATCAAATATGCCCTAATAATACCAATTATCTCTGTCAGAAAGGACGAACAGCCTCCCGTTCGTCCTTTGGTTTCATATTTCACTGCGGTTTTCGAGAGCCTTGTAGAGAGTGATCTCGTCCGCGTACTCAAGTATACCGCCGACAGGCAGTCCGAACGCGAGCCTTGTGACCTTAACGCCGAGGGGCTTTATCAGCTTTGAGATGTACATAGCCGTAGCCTCTCCCTCGACGGTGGGGTTGGTCGCCATTATGACCTCCTCCACGCTCCCGTCCAGCCTTGCGAGAAGCTCCTTTATTCGGAGCTTGTCGGGGGTAACGTTGTCAATGGGCGATATCAGCCCGTGAAGTACGTGGTAAACGCCCTTGTATTCCCTCGTGCGCTCGAAAGCCGTGATGTCCTTCGGGGTCTCAACCACGCATACGGTCGAGGTATCCCGCGAGGGGTCGCCGCAAATAGGGCAAAGCTCGTTCTCGGTGAGGTTCTGACAGATCCGACAGGTATGTACCGTCGTCCGCGCATTCATGAGTGCCTCCGCAAACTCCCTCACCTGCTCTTCGGGCATACGCATAACGTGATAGGCGAGCCTTTCAGCCGACTTCATGCCTATCCCCGGCAGAGCCGCAAATTTCTCGGCGAGCAGCACCAGCGGCAGCGCCTTGGAATTATCCATCTATCAGAAAAGTCCCGGGAAAGAAACGCCGCCCGTGAGCCGGCTCATCTCCGCGTCGCTCACCTGATCGAGGTTGTGTACAGCCTCATTGAAAGCGCTCATGATGAGATCCTGGAGCATTTCGGTCTCCTCGGGGTTCACTACCTCGGGCTTGATGGTGAGCTTCAGGACCTCGCGCTTGCCGTTGATGGTGATGTCAACAACTCCGCCGCCTACGGAAGCCGAGAACTCTCTCTGCTCCAGGTCTGCCTGAAGTGCTGTGATCTTATCCTGCATCTGCTGAGCCTGCTTTAACATCTGATTCATGTTTCCTGCCTGTCCTCTGCTGACTCCCTGGGGTAATCTTGCTTTCATTTTTTAATACTCCTTATAATTTATTTTTTTATCCTGACTTCTACGTTCAGTTCCTCCGCGCGTTTTACAAGCGCGTTTATCGGGTTCTCCTTATCCTGAATATCAGTAGTAGAAGCCGTATACAGCCTGAACTCGAAGTTTTTTCCGTAGTAATTGCCGACGATATCCTTTAGCAGTGCCGCGTCGTTTGAAGCCTTGAATTTTTTCATATAAAACTCGCTGGACACCACCACGCAGAAGCTGTCGCCCTCTATAGCCGCCGCCGAATTCTTGAGGAACGCGAACAGCGCGGGAGCTCTGCGCTCCACCTCCTCAAGTATCTCCTGCCATTCGGCAAGCGGAGTAAAGGCATTCGGGTCGAACTTCTTCTTTGGTTTTTGGGTTTTCTGCGGCTTCGGCTTTTCCGCAGGCGCAGTCTGCTGCGGGATAACAGCCCCGCTGTTCACCGCGTTCGCCAGCGCCGCGAGCTGTCTTTTAAGCTCCGCGATCTCCTCGCCGTCAGCCTGTGCTCCCGAAGCCTGCTTAGTCTCGGAACGCTGTCCGCTGCCGCAGCAAAGGCGCACCATGCACATCTCCATCTCGATACGCTTGTCCGTCGCGCGGGCGAAGCGTTCATTAGTGGATTGCAGGAATGTTATGCACTCAAATATCCGATCAAGGGTCAGCCCCCGCGCGATCTGAGTGAGCCTGTCATACTCCTCGGGAAGGCATATCACCAGTTCCCGCGCGTTGTCGGCGGACTTTATGAGCATTAAGTTCCTGAGCTGTTCCAGCAGTTCTCCGCAGAGTACCTTCAAGTCCTTGGACTTTCCGTGGAGCTCGTCTATCATGGCGATAGCGCCGCCCGTGTCCCTTGCGGATATCTTCTCTATCAGCGAGTAAAGGTAATCCCTGCCCGATATCCCCGCAGCCTCCGAAACGGTCTGCATAGTGATATTATCCGCGTAAGCCGAGCACCTGTCGAGCAGCGAGAGCGCGTCGCGCATACCGCCGTCCGAGAGCCGCGCTATCATCGCGGCGGCGTCCTTTTCGAGGGTGAAACTCTCGTTGTCGGCGATGTACATTAGCCTGTCCACGATATCCTCGCTGCGGATACGGTTAAAGTCGAAATGCTGGCACCTTGAAACGATAGTCTCGGGCACCTTATGGACTTCCGTCGTCGCCAGTATGAACTTGACATGGGGCGGCGGCTCCTCCATTGTTTTCAGCAGCGCATTGAACGCCGCAGGCGAGATCATATGCGCCTCGTCGATGATGTACACCTTATAGCTGCACATCTCGGGAGTGTAAGCCACGCCCTCGCGCAGCTCCCTCACGTCGTCAACGCGGGAGTTTGAAGCGCCGTCTATCTCTATGACATCGGGCAGAGTTCCGTTCTCGGCAGCCCTGCACACCTCGCATTCAAGGCAAGGCTCGCCGTCTTTCGGGTGAAGGCAGTTTATCGCCTTGGCGAAGATACGCGCACAGGTAGTTTTTCCCGTTCCCCGCGAGCCCGTAAACAGGTAAGCGTGAGCGGTCTTTCCCGCCGCTATCTGATTTTTCAGCGCCGCGGTTATATGCGGCTGCGACACAACGTCCTCAAAGGAACGCGGTCTCCACTTCCTGTAAAGCGCCTGATACAACCCCACACCCCCGGAGAAGAAAAGAGGATAAAATCAGCTCTGCTGAATGATAAATCCTAAAAAAAGTCGATCCGACATACAGGCGTGCAGGCGAAACTGCGTCACACAAAACAAACTGCTTAATGCTGCTCGGTTCCCCGCCTGACATGGTTCACAGCGTCTCATTGCGCAGGACCTGCACACCTGTATCTCGAATCGACTCGGTTAAATATTCTTCTTGGATCTTGCAGAAGCCCCGAAGGTGATACCCCCCGGACGCTCCCGACAGCAAAGCTCAAAAGCTATAGTGAGCTATCGGGGATTCGAACCCCGGACCCTTTGATTAAAAGTCAAATGCTCTGCCGACTGAGCTAATAACTCGACCGCAGTTATGACGAGATTTTATTCCCCCGTCAACGTGCTAAATTATTATACCACATTCAGCCGTCCTTGTCAACAGTGAAGCCGAATTTTCGTCATTATGCACAATATTCCTTTTGACATTTCGTATAACAGACGTATAGTAAAACGTCAGAATATACTTTGAATAATGGGAATGTCTGTATTCACGGGCGAGCAATGCTCGCCCCTACATCACTGTCCCAAGCAGGCGCAGAAGATACCTGCGGAACATATGAGGAGCACACCTCGGTAAAAAACGACCGCCGCGGATAAAGCCAAACACCGCGGCGGTCATTTTTTCGTGATATGGGTTTGAATTTCTTCATTTACAGTATAACACATCACAGGGCGTTTGTCAACAGCCGCCGCCGATTTTCGTTATAATGAACAAATCCGACTCATATCATTCTGCCGAAAACGTAGTCGTCCATGACGAAGCCGCCGCCTATGTCCGTCACCGTTTCGTCTATGACCACCATTCCGATGTGCTTGTAGACGCTTATGGCGTGGGTGTTGTGCTTGTTGCAGGTGAGTTTTATCAGCTCGCAGCCGTTCTTTCGGGCGTAGCGCTTGATCTCGCGGTACATTATGCTCGCTATCCCCTTGCCGCGCCATTCCTTGCGGAGGTACAGCTTCGAGAGGAACAGCGTCGGCACGTTGTTAATGCCGCTCCCCGGCTGCTTGCAGACCGCGTAATAGCCTATCGGTATGCCGTCCAGCTCTGCCGCGAAGTAGTGATAGCCCTCCTCGGCTATCTGACGCTTCATTGCTTCAAAGGACTGGAATTTCTCCACCATGTAGTCTATCTGCATATCCGAGATGATGTCGGGGAAGCACTCGTGCCATATCTCGTCCGCAAGCTCCGCCAGCCACGCTATCTGCCTGTCGCTCGTGTATTCGACCATTTTCAGACTTGTCAAATCATTCCACCCTTTCAAATTATCTCCATTTTATGTCAATACCACAAGGAGCACACCCCCTGCGGGTATGCTCCTCTTTATACTCATTCAATGCCGACATCCGGCGTTTTGTCCACGTCCCCCGGCTTCAATACACCGCAGTTGCTGCACCTCAATAGAACCATGTTGACTGAATAGACTTTGCCGCCGCACTTTTTACATATATAAGGAGTAAGTCCCATCGAACCGCCCCCGCCCGCGATAAGCCCGAGATCGTCTATCGCAAGCTCCATATCCGCGCCCTCGGCGCTCCTTAACATCTCGTCCGAGCCCTCCATCTGCGAAAGGTTCTCCTTTGACATCTTTTCCGTAAGCTCTTTATATGTCATATCGTTGCCCCCTTTATGTTTCTGCGAACGTCTGCGGTTTTGTTCTTAATAGACTAATCTTTCATATTCTTTCATCATGCAATAATAACATTTGTGTCCTTTATATTGCGACGGGTCGGCAGCCATATATCCGGGATCAAGTTGTCCGCAGACCGAGCAGCGCAGCATATGCTCTTCTCCTGCCCCGCCCGCGATAAGCCCGAGATCGTCTATCGAAAGCTCCATATCCGCTCCATCGGCGCTCCTTAACATCTCGTCCGAGCCCTCCATCTGCGAAAGGTTCTCCTTTGACATCTTTTCCGTAAGCTCTTTATATGTCATATCGTCGTCCTCCCTTATGTTTCCGCGAATGCCTGATGTATTATTCCTAACTCCGCAGATCAGCCGACTTGGAACTCAGTAACTATACCGCAATTCGGACATTTATAATGCTTCAGCTTCGGACCGAAATGACCCGCACCGGTGTTTATCATTGTGACAGGATCACCGCACATCTTGCAATGCAGACCCTCATTTCCCACGCCTCCCGCGATAAGCCCGAGATCGTCTATCGAAAGCTCCATATCCGCGCCCTCGGCGCTCCTTAACATTTCGTCCGAGCCCTCCATCTGCGAAAGGTTCTCCTTTGACATCTTTTCCGTAAGCTCTTTATATGTCATATCGTCGTCCTCCTTTATTATGTCGGTTTTTCCCGTTCTGTATGTTTATACGGAACGCACCACGCAAAAGTCAGTCGTTCACAAAAAGTTTACATCTGTCCATCAATCATCGTCCAGCTTCAAAACGCTCATGAACGCTTCCTGCGGGACTTCTACGGAGCCCAGCTGACGCATACGCTTCTTGCCCTCTTTCTGCTTTTCGAGCAGCTTCTTCTTTCGGGTGATGTCGCCGCCGTAGCACTTGGCGAGAACGTCCTTGCGCATAGCCTTGACGGTCTCGCGGGCGATGATCTTCCCGCCTATCGCCGCCTGTATCGGCACCTCGAAAAGCTGGCGGGGGATATTGTCCTTGAGCCGCTCGCATATCTTACGCCCGCGCTTGTAGGCGCTGTCGGCGTGTACGATGAACGAGAGCGCGTCCACGACCTCGCCGTTGAGCATGATATCCAGCTTCACCAGCTTCGAGGGCTGATAGCCGCACAGCTCGTAATCAAAGGACGCATAGCCCCTCGTGCGGGATTTCAGCGCGTCGAAGAAGTCATAAACTATCTCTCCGAGCGGAAGCTCGTAGTGCAGATCGACGCGGTTCTCGTCAAGGTACTCCATGTTCTTGAAGCTGCCGCGGCGCTCCTGGCAAAGCTCCATTATTGTGCCAACGAACTCCGAGGGCGAATATATATCAGCCTTGACTATAGGCTCCTCCGCCGAAGCGATGAGGGCGGGGTCGGGGTAGTTGGTGGGGTTGTCTATCATGACTGTCCTGCCGTCGGTGTAGTTCACCTTATATATAACGGAGGGCGCGGTGGTTATGAGGTCGAGATTGTATTCCCGTTCAAGGCGCTCCTGTATTATCTCCATGTGCAGAAGTCCGAGGAATCCGCAGCGGAAGCCGAAGCCCAGCGCCGCCGAAGTCTCGGGCTCGAAGGACAGTGAAGCGTCGTTTAGCACCAGCTTGTCGAGGGCGTCCCGCAGGTCGGGATATTTCGCACCGTCGGCGGGATATATGCCCGAATACACCATAGGATTTACCTTCTTGTAGCCCGGGAGCGGCTCGGCGCAGGGGTTTTCCGCGAGGGTGACGGTATCGCCGACACGGGTGTCGCCGATGTACTTTATCGAAGCCGCGATATAGCCCACCTCGCCCGCGTGCAGCTCTCCCACGGGGACGAGCTCCGTAGCTCCCATGTAGCCGACTTCCACGGTCTGGAACTCCGCGCCCGTCGCCATGAGCTTTATGACCTCGCCCGCTTTCAGAGCGCCCTCCATGACACGCACGTAGATGATAACGCCCTTGTACTGGTCGTAATAGCTGTCGAAAATGAGCGCCTGCAAGGGCTTGTCGTCGCTGCCCTCGGGAGCGGGGATATCGGTGATTATGCGCTCCAGCACCTCGCGGATATTCGTACCCGCCTTTGCGGAGATACGCGGCGCGTCAAGGGCGGGTATGCCGATTATGTCCTCGACCTCATGACACACGCGGTCGGGGTCTGCGGAGGGCAGGTCTATCTTGTTCACCACGGGAAGCACTTCGAGGTCGTGCTCTATGGCGAGGTAAGTGTTCGCAAGGGTCTGAGCCTCAATGCCCTGGGAAGCGTCAACGATAAGCACCGCGCCCTCGCAGGCGGCAAGCGACCTCGACACCTCGTAGCCGAAGTCAACGTGTCCCGGGGTGTCGATGAGGTTGAAGATATACTCCTCCCCGTCCTCCGCCTTGTAGGTGAGCCGAACGGCGCGAGCCTTTATGGTGATGCCCCTCTCGCGCTCGATATCCATGTTATCGAGGAGCTGTTCCTCCATGTCTCTCAGCGCCACGGTCTCGGTAAGTTCGAGGATACGGTCGGCGAGGGTAGATTTTCCGTGGTCTATATGTGCGATTATGCAAAAATTGCGTATTTTGGCTTTATCCATTTTACTCGAAGCCCCTTTTTTCATGTCAAGTGTTGTATCTATAATTATAACACAATTTCCCCCGATTGTCAATTATCTTGTCGGAGCGAAAACAAAACACCGGGCAGTTCTGCCCGGTGGTTCGGTCGATCGGCAATATGTGACTTCGCCCTTTGTTTGCAGCCCGAAACAGTAATTATCGGCGAGCTTTACTATCCCGCCGCTCCCGACATTTGCGTATCGGGGACAAATTCAAAAGGCGCAGGGAGCACGAAAGCATATTCCATGATCTTGCATATCATCGAGTATATCAACGCTCTGAGCCTTTTTCTTGTTATTGTCAATAACATTGCCCTTATCAGAACCGCCGCTGACCGAACCGAGCTCATCAAAGGACAGTTCAAGGTCGGTATCTGCGTGGGCTTCGCTTACTATAGCATTTCGTTCATCGTCCATCTTTGCCGCGCTAAAGCGCTCCGATAGAACCTTCATCTTGTTTTTTTCATAATTAGACCTCCTTTTTTTACGCCGATCTCTCTGTTGTTAAACCATATTGTAAAGCTCTCTGATGAGCTGTTCAGTTTCAGCCGAAACAGTCCCATCATTCGACGATCTCTTAAATTCCGCTATGATGTCCTCGACCGACATATGCTGCGTGTTCTTGTAATCGTAAATAGCGGCTTTTACAAATAATTCTGCCAGACCCTCGAAACCCTTTACAATTGGGTTGCGCCAATCCATACCGCCGCTGACCGAATCGAGCTCATCAAGAGAAAGCTCTGTATCGCCGTCTACCGAAATGTTGCTTACCACAGCGTCCCGCTCGTTGGTCTTTGCCGCGCTCAGACGTTCCAATGATCCCCCCGTCTTGTTTTCGTTCATGGTATTACCTCCTTTATCAAATCGTATTTATCTCCGTTCCGATGTGTTTTTGTTTCTTTCTGTCATTATAGCATAAATTTGCATAATTGTCAACAGTCAATCATAGCTTCGATTGTAGCTTTTGCTGCATATATCACCGAAAGTGCAGCCAAACGAGCCGCCGTGCAAAAAAATCTGCGCGGCGGCTCTTGCGGTGAATAATCTCCCGCAGACTGTCCATACTAACTACAGCAAGAAAAGGCAGGTGATAACAATGCTCGACAGGATAGCTTTACTTCTTCTGATAGTCGGAGGCGTAAACTGGGGTCTGCTGGGTATATTCCAGTTCGACCTTGTGGCGTTCATCTTCGGCGGTCAGGCGGCGATAATCAGCCGTATCGTCTACGTGCTGGTAGGTATCAGCGCGGTGTGGTGTATCTCCCTGTTCTTCAAGGAACAGGATCTCCTCGAAGCGCGGAGCTGAATCCCGTGAGGGAGTAACACACAAAAAAGCCGTCGGCTGTATACAGGAGAAAGGGACACTTCCCGCCGCGTCCGCATCGCAATACGGGCTTGCAGTATGCATTTGCATACCCGCGGAAGCGACCGAAGCAAAGTCCTTTTCTCCTGCACACAGCCGACGGCGTTTTTTTATTCGGAATCAAAGGAGCGGATTCGCCGTATTTTATATCGCATACGTATAATTCCGTATACAAAACGTCCGCGCAGCGGACACCTTCAATTCCTAATTCCTAATTCCGAATTCCGAATTAGAAGTCACACCGCTGTGAGAGCTGTTTTGTATTTCAGGCATATCTTGTCGGTGATGAGGGCGATGAACTCGGAGTTGGTGGGCTTACCCTTGCCCGTGCTTATCGTGTAGCCGAAATAGCCGTTGAGGACGTCTAAGTCGCCCCTGTCCCATGCTATCTCTATGGCGTGGCGGATAGCTCTCTCCACCCGCGAGGGCGTTGTCGAAAAGCGCTTCGCAACAGCGGGGTATAACAGCTTCGTGACGCTTTCGAGCATCTCCTTGTCGCCCACCGAGAGCAGTATCGCCTCCCGCAGATAGTGATAGCCCTTGATGTGGGCGGGGACGCCTATCCTATGTATGATGTCCGTAACCACCATTTCGAGATTAGGCTGACGGGCTCCCGCAGAGACTATGGTATGCTCCCTCACCCCGAGCTCCGCGCTCCCGTCGATATCGAAAAGTGCCTTGATACGGTCGGCGAGCATTTCCGTGTCGAAGGGACGGAGCATATAATAGGACGCCCCCGCCTGCATGACCTGCTGTTCCAGAAAATCGTTCATGTAGCTCGCTGTCACGATGAAATAGGGCTTCTTCGCTGGCGCACTTCCGCTGTTTACTTTCTTTATCAGCCCGATAGCGTCAAGGGCAGGCATTACCGCGTCTATCATCACAACGTCGGGCGACTCGGCTATCACCGCTTCGTAGACGGTCAGCCCGTTCTTCGGGCGGGTTATCACATAAAAGCCGTTCGTCCTCAGCTGTGAGGCACACCCCACGCCGAACGAAGCCGAATCGTCGCCGATCAGGACCTTTATCTTCTCACTCATTGATATTTCCTCCGATGTACGGTGCGTGCCTTTTTGCACGCACTTATATGATTATATGAAACTATATATCCGAAAAACTCACGACCCGCGCGGTCATGTCGTGACGCTGTTTCCGATGTTCTGATTATATCACAGATTAAACGGAAAAGCAATACTTTTTTGGAAAATACGTCAATTTTTTATCGACAAATTCAGGCATAATGTCTAATGATTCTATAAGTTACGCATTTATCCGATACCCTCCGATGCTATTTTTCAAAATCTCAACTTTTTCGACTTCACGACATTCTCCTGTACTTTTCGACACTTTCCGAGAGAGCACGTCATTTTTCGTTACATAATGATAATTTTTGAAACTTCGCACATCATCAACCCGCTTCCCGTTCGCAGCCCGCGGAGCCTACGGCTTTCAGGGCGTTTTCGTACATAGTCTCGGCGAATATGCCGTACCCGCCGCAGGGGTCGTCCACGAAAACGTGCGTGACTGCCCCGACGAGCCGACCGTCCTGTATTATCGGCGACCCGCTCATGCCCTGAACGATACCGCCCGCAGCTTCGATGAGCCTGCTGTCGTCGGTATGGATAATGAGATCGTGGGGACAGTCGGAGGGCGCGACCTGCTCTATCGTGACGGAATAACGTTCGGGTTCGCCGCCGTCGGTCTGGGCTATCATATACGCCGCGCCCTCGTGTACCTCATGGGCAAATCCGAGGGGATAGCTCACCGCTTCGATCGGTTCATCGGTCATTATTCCGTAGACCCCGCCCGTACAGTTAAGGGTCAGTTCGCCGATATCCTCCCCCGAGAACTCGCCTAAGAGCTGTCCCGGCTCACCGCGGAGGCTCTTGGTCACGCCGTCTATCCTCACGCCCGAGATGCTCCCGTGGGAAAGGGGCAGGGGCTCGTGGGTGTCGTTATCGCAGATAGAGTGTCCCAGCCCCGCGAAGGCACCGGTTTCGGGGTCGGTGAAAGTCATGGTGCCTATGCCCGCGGAGCTGTCACGCACCCACATTCCCGCGCGGTAGCTCCCCGCCGAGAATACGGGGGTCAGGGTACATTCGCGGCTCTTATCGCCGCGTCTGTAACGGATAACGCAGTCCTCCCCGCCGGAAGCGCGGATAAGCTCGCTGATACGGCTGTTTGAGCCGACCTGTTCACCGTTTAAGGATTCGATGACGTCCCCGACGCGCAGACCCGCTTCGCGGGCGGGGCAGACCCCCGAAAGCTTTTTCATGTCGATTATCATTACGCCGTCGGTAACGAGCTTTATGCCGAAAGCCTGTCCGCCGACGCAGAGCCGAGGTCTTTTCATAGACGTTCTGTTCAC
This sequence comes from uncultured Ruminococcus sp., assembly GCA_902781565.1. Taxonomy (GTDB): domain Bacteria; phylum Bacillota; class Clostridia; order Oscillospirales; family Ruminococcaceae; genus YE71. The sequence continues at coordinate 548 of CACZJT010000037.1, read as the reverse complement.
CTCCTTGACGGGCACGCTCCCGAAGAGTTCAAGGCTCAGGCGCTCTCCACCGCCGTTTCCCGCGAAGGCTTCGAGGGTGTTGCCTTCGGCTCTGACGGCTTCGATGGGGAGCGCCGTACCGAGGGTAAGTTTTTCTCCGTATTCCGTCCTGAACTCATCGGGGAGCGTCCGTCCGTAGTAGCAGACGCTCATCATGAGAGCCGTACACACCGCCGCAGCAGCGGCAGCCGCCGACCGTACCGTTTTTCTTTTCATCATGCAGCTCCTTTTCCGTTATGTTTTTGTTTTGTTCCGATAATATTCTTGACAGTCCGCATGAAAATGATTCGGGACATGATGCAAGTATTATTTTCATTGGCTCAAAAGCCACATTTTCCGACACCGCATTTCCAATAAAGGGTGTTGATTTTGGAAAAGATTTATGTTATAATAGATTCGATGCGAAAAAAGTGCTCCCGCACGGGGCTGTTCGCGGCATTTTTGCCTTTGGCAAAAATTATTTGTGGCTGAAATATCAGACACCCGCGGCAGTCGTTCAAGGGACTTTG
>CACZJT010000036.1 GCA_902781565.1 uncultured Ruminococcus sp. | reverse complement strand
GGCGCTGCCCCATACCCCGCCGGGCTAGCGCGCCCGGAGGCGCTTTTTTGCTAACGCAATTTCTCCATGAAGATTGTCTTTAGCCAAATAAACTGTGGGGCAAAGCCCCTTGACCGACTGCCGCGGGTGTCTGATATTTCAGCCACAAATAAATTTTGGCTACGCCAAAATGCCGCGAACTTCGTGCAGGGCTCTGCCCTGCCAAATTATGATTTATATTTTAGAAAGAAGCTGATATAATGGCAGTTCCGCTTGCGGAAAGGATACGCCCCGCTTCACTCGATGACGTGGTCGGACAGCGTGAGCTCCTCGATAAGGGTCGCCCCCTCCGTCGGATAATCGAGGGCGGTCGTATCCCCAATATGATATTCTACGGTCCGTCGGGGGTCGGGAAAACTACCGTCGCCCGCATAATCGCCGAAAACGCGGGAATGATGCTCCATCGGCTCAACGGCACCTCCGCTTCCGTGGCTGATATCAAAGAGGTCATCGGGGATTCGCGCTCACTCTACGGAACGAACGGCGTACTGCTGTACCTCGACGAGATACAGTACCTCAACAAAAAACAACAACAGTCCCTGCTCGAATACATTGAGGACGGCAGCATCACCCTCATTTCCTCTACTACCGAGAACCCCTATTTCTACGTCTATAACGCCATAATCAGCCGCTCCACCGTCTTTGAGTTCAAACCCGTCCCCCCCGTGGAATGCGCCCGCGCGGTAAGGCGGGCTTTCTCGAAGCTCGCCGATGAAATGGGCGCGGAGCTCAGGCTCGATGACGGGGTCTGCGAGTACATCGCGCGGGGCTGCGGGGGCGATGTCCGCAAGTCCGTAAACACCGTGGAGCTCTGCGTCATGAGCAGCGAGGTCAAGGCAGGCGCGGGCGGCACAGCCGAGCTTCACATCACCGCCGATACCGCCGAACAGCTCACCCAGCGCAGCAATATGCGCTACGACCGCGCGGGCGATCAGCATTATGATATACTCTCGGCACTGCAAAAGTCCATTCGCGGCTCGGACGAGAACGCGGCGATACACTACGCGGCGCGGCTCATCGAAGCGGGTGACATCATCTCTCTTTCGCGGCGGCTGCTGGTCATCGCAGCGGAGGACGTGGGGCTCGCTTACCCGCAGGCGCTCCCTATCGTCAAGGCGTGCGTGGACAGCGCCATGCAGCTGGGGCTGCCCGAAGCACGGATACCCCTTGCCGACGCGGTGATACTTCTCGCAACCGCTCCAAAGTCCAACAGCGCATATCTCGCTATGGACGCGGCTATCGGGGACTTGAAGCTCGCGGGCGCGAACGACTTCCCGCGGCACCTGCAAAACAAGCACTTCGACGGCGAGGGCGCGGCGGTGAGGGGTCAGCATTATCTGTACCCCCACGACTACCCGAACCACTGGGTCGAGCAGCAGTACCTCCCCGACGCGCTGGCGGACAAGGTATACTACCGCCCCGCTCCCAACAAGAACGAGCAGGCGATAAAGGCGTATTGGGAAAAGATAAAGGTCAAAAAATAAAAAGAATTGAAGGAGTTTTGGTAATGAACATGGTCGAATTGAAGGTAGATTACGCTAAGGCGGGACTTGAGGACTCGGGGTACACCCCGACCCTCGAATGCCACGTCCCGCCCGTCACAAAGGAAATGGGCAGACGGAACAAGGGCGCGGTACTGATATGTCCCGGGGGCGGCTACGACTGGTGCTCGGAGCGCGAGGCTACGCCCGTGGCTTACAGATTCTTAGGGGCGGGGTATGCCTGCTTCGTGCTGAGGTATTCCTGCGTTGACAAGAAGTTCCCCACGGCGCTGCTCGAATGTGCCGCGGCGGTAAAATATATCCGCGAAAATGCCGAGGACTTCGACATCAACGCGGACAGGATATTCGTCCTCGGATTCTCGGCGGGCGGACATCTGGCGGCGAGCATGGCGAACCTCTGGAACAGCAGTGTGCTTTCGGAAACTCTCGGCTGTACCTCCGAAATGCTGAAGGTCAACGGCTCGGTGCTGTGCTATCCCGTTATACTCTCCGACCCCGCGCTGACCCACGAGGGCTCTATCACGAACCTCATTCAGCATAAGCACGACCCCGAGCTCCGCGAGTTCCTCTCTATGGACAAGCGCGTAGGTCAGCAGACTCCGCCGACCTTCATCTGGCACTGCGCCGATGACGGCTGTGTTCCCGTGGAAAATTCGCTGTTCTACATGACCGCCCTCTCGAAAAACAAGATACCCTTCGAGGGACATATCTACCCGTGGGGCGGTCACGGATTGTCGCTCTGCGACGCCACCACCGCTTCGGGCGATTGGCACATCGTACCCGTTGCGGGCGAATGGGTGAAGGACTGCATTCGCTGGATGTCTACTGTCTGACGTTTTCCCGCGCCGATATCACCTCTTCGGGAGAGTGGGTCAAGGACTGCGTTCGCCGGATCTCGGCTGTCTGACGAGCTTTTATCCTGCGCCAGTTGATGAAGGTATAGATATCGTTGACGAGGAACACCCCGAAGCAGACCGTCACCGCGATGTAGCGGCTGTCCTCTGCGCTCGCAAGGCTCCAGAGGATAACGAGCACCACGTCATTGGCGGCATAGGCGACGGCGAAAAACGGGTCGCGCCTGAACGTGAGGTACACGGCAAGGAAGCTGGTGGTCACGGAGATCGTGCTCGGGAGCAGGTTCCTTGTGCCGAATGCCCGCAGAATAAAGAAGAATACAGCCGTCACCGCCGCTGTCAGCAGGCACATGAACACCGTTTCACGCCTGCTTATTCCGCCCACAGTGACCTCGGAGCGCTTGCCGCCGAAGGGGTTTTTGAGCCACGAGATCAGCGCCGCGGCAGCCATAGGCATGGTCATGCCGAGGTATGTTATCATCTCGCCGTAGTAAGCGAAGCTGTAGGATATCGCGCCGTAAAGCAGGCTGAACACTATCCCGAGAGCCTGTCCCAAAGGGTTGCCCTTGGCGCTGAGTATCAGGTATGTCACGCCGATCAGCGAGGCAAGGAGTATCATGTAATTCTGTCGGTCGAAGAGCATGAACGCTCCCGACACCATGAGCGTTGATACTCCCCAGAGCATGAACTCTCCCCGCGTGAAATAGCCCGTGATCCTGTCATATAGTTTACGCATAATTATACTCCCCTCTGTTCCAAATCCACCAATATCTTCGTACATAAACACTCCCTTGAAGTGCGACAGCACGTCTGCGGTCGTGCGCCTTGATAAAATCCGTTTCTGCACGAATCTATTGTCGGCTTTGAAACAGAGGGGAGTATACCTCCAAAAAAAGCATTTGCCTGCACATCTTCAAAGACCTAACGATGTGCGGACAAATGCTTTTGCATTTTCTACCCGGTGGCAGAGAATATTCGGTTATCTGTATACGATGTAATCCGCTTCGGGGGGCGGAACGGAATAAAATTCCTCGGTGGGCTTTGCCGCGACTAACAGCGTTTTCTGCTCCGAGCCGAGATAGTAGAGCGCGTATGGCACAAGCTCCCCTGCCGATGACGCGGGTACGGCTATATCGCCCTTTGCGGGCTGGGAGTAGATCACCGTGTCGCTCCCCATCTGAATGGGGTCGTCGAGGGTATGCTCTTTCATGAAGCCTTCAAGCTGCCCGAGGGTCAGCGAGTTTCCATGCATGATCTCAGCCGCCGCAGCTCCCACGTAGCGGACGGAATCCCCGCTGTCACGGAGGATAAACCCGTACTCCCATGCGTGCTCGGCGAACCATGCGTAGTCCCCCTCTGCCTTAAAGGGCAGGCGTTCGTCCGTGTCTTTGAGATATTCCCCAAGCTCAAAGACACCGCCGCCCTGCTCCTCACCGACTATCTCTCCGTCGGCGGCGGGCTTGTAGGCAGACTTTATCATGATAGTGCGGAGCCCCGTTTCGGTATAGAAAGCCCCCAGCATATCCGAGAGCGGCTTTACCGCGTCGGAGCGGCATTTCATCGTCCTGTCGGCAAGGGAAGCTATCTGCAAGCCGCCGTCCGAAAAGACCGCGTTGTACACCGAGGACAGCCTCGGGGTCTCCCCCGCCCTGCCGACCGTCAGAAGCGTTCCGTCGGGAGTGCGCTCCTTGGTGGTCACATAAGCGTAGCTTCGCTTGACAAGATCGAGATCGAGCACGGGGTCGGGAGCGTCCACGACACGTATTTTAAGCTCTGTCTCGGGTATCTCCTGCCTGTCGAGCCTGTGAATGGCGTACCCACCACCGCCGATGAGCAGTATGACCGCAAGGACAGCGGAAATGCTGCCGCCTATGACAGCCCTCCGCGAAGCCCTGCGTTCAAGCTCCCGCTGACGGGCGGTCACTCTCCCGAATTGAAGCTGTGTTCCCTTGCCGAAATTATTCCTTTTCTTTCTTTTTCCGTTTGCTTTCCTTTCAGACATTCCGCTGTCCTTTCGGTATTATTTAGCCTTGGTCGCTACCTCGGTGATGAGCTTGGAGAATACATCGTCGGCAGGCATGGCGGGCAACTCGCCCTCCTTGCGGGAGCGTACCGTGAAGGTGCCGTCCTTGACCTCGTTGTCACCGCAGATCAGCAGGTAAGGTATGCGGTCGTTTCTGCCCTTCTTGATCTTGGGTCCGATGTTCGAGTCCTCCTCGTCCACGGTCACGCGCATACCCGCGTTCGAGAGCCTTTCGGCGAAAGCCTTGGCATATTCATTATGCTCGGGCTTGATCGGGAGTATGCGCACCTGCTCGGGAGCGAGCCACAGCGGGAACACGCCCGCATACTTCTCGATAAGCAGCGCAAGCGTTCTCTCGTAGCAGCCGACAGATGTACGGTGAATGATGTACGGATTGCGCATCTTGCCGTCGGTGTCAACGTACTCCATGCCGAACTTCTTGGAGAGGAGCATATCTATCTGTATCGTAATGAGCGTATCTTCCTTGCCGAATACGTTCTTTATCTGAATATCCAGCTTCGGACCGTAGAAGGCTGCCTCGTCGATGCCTATCTCGTAATCAAGCCCCAGATTGTCAAGTATCTTCTTCATAGCGCCCTGTGCTTCGTCCCACTGTTCCTTCGTACCTTCGTACTTGTTGCTGGGGTTTGCGGGATCCCACTGTGAGAAGCGGTAGGAAACGTCATCCGCAAGACCTATCGTTTCAAGGCAGTATTTCGCAAGGTCAAGACAGCCCTTGAATTCCTCTTCGAGCTGCTCGGGACGGATTATAAGATGTCCCTCGGAGATCGTGAACTGACGAACGCGGATAAGTCCGTGCATCTCGCCGCTGTCCTCGTTTCTGAACAGGGTGGAGGTCTCTCCGAGTCTCATTGGCAGATCACGGTAGCTGCGCTTGCGGTTTAAGAATACCTGATACTGGAACGGGCAGGTCATCGGACGGAGAGCAAAGCATTCTTTTGTCTCGTCGTCGGGGTCTCCCAAAATGAACATACCGTCGCGGTAGTGATCCCAGTGACCGGAGATCTTGTAGAGGTCGCGCTTTGCCATGAACGGGGTCTTGGTGAGCTGATAGCCGCGCTTGTACTCCTCGTCCTCTATCCAGCGCTGTAGGATCTGAATGACCTTTGCGCCCTTGGGGAGAAGTATCGGCAGACCCTGACCGATGTAGTCAACGGTCGTGAAGTATTCAAGCTCACGTCCCAGCTTGTTGTGATCGCGGAGCTTTGCTTCCTCCATCTGCTTCAGGTGAGCGTCGAGCAGAGAAGCCTTCGGGAAAGCAGTGCCGTAGATACGGGAGAGCTGTATGCCGTCCTCAGCCTTGCCCCAGTAAGCGCCCGTACATGAGAGCAGCTTGAAAGCCTTGATAGGCGCCACGCTCATGATGTGGGGACCCGCGCAGAGGTCAACGAAATCGCCCTGCTTGTAGAAGGAGAGCTTTTCGCCGCGGTCGTCGTGCTTGTGGATAAGCTCGACCTTGTATTTTTCGCCGCGCTCCTCCATGAGCTTCACAGCCTCGTCTGCGGGAAGCTCGAAGCGCTCCAGCTCGTAGCCTTCCTTGACGATCTTCTTCATCTCGGCTTCGATCTTCGTCAGGTCGTCGGGGGAGAAGGGCTTTGCCACCTCGAAATCGTAGTAGAAGCCCGTTTCGGTGGCGGGACCCCTCGCCAGCTTAGCATCGGGGTAGAGGTTCTTGACCGCCTGTGCCATAAGGTGAGCGGCGGTGTGTCTGAACGTTTCAGCGCCCGACTTGCTGTCGAAGGTCAGCACCTCGAATTCGCAGTCGCTGTCGATAACGGTGCGGAGGTCCTTGACCTCGCCGTTTATCTTGACGCAGCAGGCAGCCTTATAAAGCCCCATGCCTATCCCCTTGACGATCTCATAAGCAGGCTGTGCGGACTCTATCTCCCGCACGCTGCCGTCTTTGAGCGTAAGTTTTATCATACAAACCATTCCTTTCATATATTATGATCCATATTTAGGATCGCTAACTTTAACACTGCCAATAAAAACCGCTCTATGACAAGTGCCGATTTCCGCACTGTTATCATAATTATAATCATAGAGAAGTATCGCGGAATCAAAGCTGTCCGGAAGCTCATCTCCCACATCGGAGACAAAAGCCCATGTGACAGCTTTGCAGTATGAACAGCCATTGATAAGCTCCGTAAGGCTTTTGGTCTTTCGTCCATGACAAATACAGTCGGCAAAGTCCTCGTCATACTCGCTGTCAATATCTATACCGTATTCCCTCATCAGTTCGCTTTTGTACAGCTCGTCATCTTCCTGCGCTTCATCGGAATAATTCTTTTCGATATATGCAAGAGCGTTCTCAAATGTACCAAAATTCCCGACCCACAGTGAAACATATCCCGATCTTTCCATGTCAGATACCTCCCGAAGTTTTCGGTAACGCTTCACAGCCGTTAAAATGCCATACATCAAACGCTCGGTAAATCAAAAAGCCCCGACACTGCCTTGACAGCATCGGGGCGATAATTACCGCGTTTCCACCCGTTTCACGGAGAGCCTTCATCTATGCGCTCACCGCCTCACGCACTGCTTTCACAGCGCCAAGCCTTTAACGGAGCTTACCCGCCGTTTATTGGACGGACTCGGAGAATGGTACTCTTGTACGTCTGTGACGTACCCGCCGCGGACCCCGCGTATCTTTCAGCTATGATACGCTCTCTGTAGCTGCCGCGATATGCGCCTGAGCTTTCTCGTCAACGTTTTGTCTATTGGTTAAATTATATTTTACCACCGCGTCTGCGGTTTGTCAAGGGGGTTCACCGAAAGTTTACAAACCCTTCAGTTCCACAAAATTTTTGAAAAGCCCTTGACAAAGCCCAACCGATGTGGTATAATAGTATGGTAATATTATGTCTCTGTAGCTCAGTGGATAGAGCATTCGCCTCCTAAGCGAAGGGTCGGACGTTCAAATCGTCTCAGGGACGCGCATTAAAGCCCCGCATCATTTATGCGGGGCTTTTTGTTATGCTTCGATCAGTTCAAGGAGCATATCCACTGCCTGTTCTGCGCTGTAGTCGGAAGGCTTTTTCTCCGCGAATGCGCCGCTTTCAATGAGGGCTTTTGCCGCCTCGACGCCTGCTTTGTTGTGAACGGCAAAGTCATCGAGCATTCGGGCGAGCTTGTCCGCGTCGGTGTTATACAGCAGTTCACGCAGGGCTTGCAGTCCCCGCTGGATATCCCCGAGGACATCGTCCCGCCAAGTTACCGACATATTCTTCCTGCGGATAAAGGCGCTTTTGTCCATGAGCCCCATAGCGCCGCCGAAATCGTCCCGCGCGGCTATCTCGACCTTTCGTATGCCGCCCATGACGATAGTCCCCATGCACATGACACAGGGTTCGAGCCCCGCATAGAGGGTGCAGGCGTGCTTGTCATATCGGCGGGTGTCGAGGTTCCGCACCGCTTCGGTCTCGGCGTGCAGGGTCGCAGGGTTCGGGACTTCAAACTCGCAGATCATGTTCCGCCCCTCCGAAACGATGTTACCGTGCTCATCGGTTATAACGGCGGCTATCGCCTTGCTTCCGTTCACGAGCGAGAGCCATTCCAGCTCGAAAATTCTTCTCCAATGTGTCGGCAGGTCATTGAAACGCATAGCTTGCTCCTTTCGTTCGGGTCATTTTCCCGTTACATGGAAATACAGTATCCCCAGCCATTCACGCACCCAATAGGTGGGGATAAATCTCAGCTCCGTATGTGCGGAGAGGGCTTTCACATCGTCGGCGCCCGCCTTTTTCGCGATAAGCGAAGCGCGGTACTGATGAAAGCCGTCGGTCACGATGGTGATATCGCGGCTGTAGCCCAGCGGGTCGGTCAGCTTAAATGTGTTGCGGATATTCTCGCTTGTGGTGGTGGAGGTGTCCTCCTTGATCAACCGAGAGGGGTCTATACCCATTTCGGTGAGGGTGCGGTACATACATTCGGCTTCGGAGATCGCCTCGTCGCTCCCCTGCCCCCCCGATACCACGCACACCGCGTCGGGGTATTTCACGAGGGCATCATAAGCGGTGGTTATGCGCCGCATGAGCATTTTGCTCGGGCGTTCACCGCGCACCTGACAGCCGAGCACCACTATGACCTCGGGCGGAGACTCAGGCTCGTTTGCGATCTGACCCGCCATTTTCGCAGAGATGACCCCTGCCGTCACAAGTCCCGCGGCGAACAGCAGGCACACGATGGCAATTGCGGCTTTACCGAGGGCGTTCTCCCACACAGCCGCGAGGAGTTTTCTGCTCCCGAAGCAGTCCGCCGTAAAGAACACAGCCACCCCGCAAAGCAGCAGCACCGAAAGATTCCCCGCATTGAGCACGGGAAACGCCGCAAGGAACATAAGGGCGATGATTATTTCAATGACAAGTAAAGCTGTTTGCAAAACGGCACCTCCAAAAGTTTTATAAATCATAATTTGCGGGATAAAGATAACCTACACGGAGAAATTGCGTTAGCAAAAAAGCGGGTCGAGCCGCGCTAGGCTCGCGGGGTTTGGGGCGGAGCCCCATTATAATCAAACCGCGCGCAGAGTTATTTCGCCTTAACCACAAACCACGCGCGGTTTGCAATTCCGCTTGCGGTCGGCGTAAGCTCGACCGCGACTCTTGAAGCGGCGGCGACAAAAGCCGTCGGCGCGGGTGTTCATGAGCATTTACGTTTTTGCGGCACCAATGTCCCCCGAACGGGTGTACCCAACAAACACCCACGTCGGTTCGTTTTGTTGCTGCGGCTTCATGTGCTGCGCGCGAGCTTCGCCGCGCGCCAAAGGAAGAACAAACCGCGCGTGGTTTGACTTAAATGTACAGTTGCTTTGCGCGCGGTTTGATTAGCACCACTGCGTGGGTGCCATGGGGCTTTGCCCCATACCCCACCGGGCTAGCGCGCCCGGAGGCGCTTTTTTGCTAACGCAATTTCTCCGTGTTGGTTGTCTTTAACCCCCATAAATCATGATTTAATATACTCATTCAATGAGTACAGGAATTGCCTTCCCTCGGGGCTTTTTTCCAGCGCTTCTGGGTCGGCGTTAAGGACTACTACCGTTCCGCCGTTCAACTCGTATTCGTACATCAGCGCAAGATCGTGGTTCCGCTCGAAATTGTCTATCGTCCGCACGATCACTCGCTTTCCCTCACTCTCCCCGTCCAGTATCTCGCTGCGGGAATGAGTGACGATCTCCCACCACTGCGGCTCGGAATAGCTGCGAGTCGGGAAATGCGCAAGGGCGGGGTGCTTCTCGTCTATCAGAAGCCCCATAGTTCCCACGGGCTCGGGCTTGCCCATCATCTCGGAGATCGAACGGAACATGGGGAAACACCAAAAATCCGTGCAGTAAAATCCCTCTATCGACCTCTCGGACGGAAGCTGCGGGGTCAGGAGTATCTTCCCGCCCTCCGAGAGCAGGCGCTTCGCCGCTTCGTTTACCTCGGTGAATACCCGTCCTCTCGGCAGCTCGACCCGCTCACGCTTCGGGTAGACCATGATCTCGTAATGATTGCGCACGTCCGTCCCCACGACCTCCAGCTCGATGCGGAAACGCTTCGCTTCCTTCGGCTCGGGGAGCTTCGCCGAGAGGGTGCCGAGGGTCAGATAATTCTCATCGGTGTCGGGGATAACGCCCGTCAGCAGAGCCTTCTCGCCGCCGCATTGACAAATGAGCCGCGCCCTGAACTCCTTGCCCGCTATCCCCGTCGGACGGAAATTCGTGAGCCTTATCTTCGCCGTGAACTCGCTCCCGCCTTCAACGCAATAGTCGGGGAACTCGGCTAAGATCACCGCATCATTGCAGAATTCCCGCCACTCGTCGGGCGAGCAGGTGCCCTTTTCGTCCATAAAAGCGTCAAGCACGCCCACAAGCGCCGTACCCTGTCCGCTGAAATCCTGAATGTCAAGTATCTGAAAGCCGCCCAAAAGCTCCGAGCGGAACACCGCTTCCATTTCCTCCTTGTAGCAGGCGACCGCCAGCGCTCCCGAAGCTCTGAAGTAGTCCTTCGCCAGCGGCAGAAGTCCCTTTTCGTCAAGCCGTTCGCGGAATATCTCGAAGTTCCGCGCCTTGATCGAGCCCGTGTACTTCTCGATCTCGTCAAAGTCGGGATAAGTCTCGAACTGCCCGATCTCGTGGGTGACTATCGGCACCTCGGGGATAAAATCGGCGTCCGCTTCCGTTGCCTTGACGGTCTTCATCGTGGTGCCGTACTGTATCTGCACCGTCCCGTCGCCGCCCGCTTCCCCCGCCGAGGAACGCTTCTCGGGACGTATCGCACCGTCATAGCTGTGAAGCGTCGAGGGCTTTTCGGTCTGTATGTGTCCGAGCGGCGCGTCACACATCGCGTATGAACCGCGGATTAGTCTGTCCTTCGCCAGCCGCACGCCCACGAAGAAATCATCGTTAGGCTGCACGTTCGGGTACCACTGGAAATTGTTCGAGCCCTGGGTGTAGAGGTGCCTGCCGTCAAAGCTCTTGTAGCCGCCCACGATGTCATTTATCCGCGAGGTGCTGCCCCAGAGCTCGTTGCCCATAGACATCATGCAGAAGGAAGGGTGGTTGCCGAACTCCTTGAGCATTCTGAAGCCCTCGGCGATAAGGTAGTCCTGTTCCGCTTCGTTGAAGCCCTCCTCGTCGGGAGCCTGTATCGTCCCCCAGAAGGGCAGCTGCGGCTCCATGTATATACCGACGATATCCGCCGCCGCGAACGCCGCCTCGGGCGGGCAGCAGGTGTGGAAACGGTAGTGGTTCATTCCGTAGCTCTTTGATATGCTCAACACCCGCACCCATTCCTCAACGTCGGTGGGCGCGAAGCCCGTCCTCGGGAAGATCATGCCGTCATGCTTTCCGCGCAGGAAAGTCCTCCGACCGTTGATGAGGAACTTACCCCCGTCGGTCGAGAACTCCCGCAGACCCGCAGTCGTTTCGGTGACATCATCACCCACCGTGACAGTTATCCTGTAAAGCTCGGGGCTGTACTCGTCCCAAAAGCGGGCGTCCTCTCCGAGGGGCAGCGTGCAGAGCAGCTCCCCGCCCGTGAAAAGCGCGGTCACGCTCTCGGGCTTGTGGGGAGCCTTCCCCTCAGGGCAGTTGAAGCTCTCGGCGGCAACGGTCGCTTTGCCGCTCTCCGCGCCGATCATCTCCGCCTGTATGCGGAAAGCCTTTTCGCCGACGAGGGGCGTTACCCGCACATTCCCCGCGTGAGCCCTGCCGTAGACCCTCACCGCGATCTCGCCCGTGATACCGTTCCAGTTCGTCTGAGTGTCGGGGGAGGTCAGATGACCACCGCCCGTGGGATAACCCACGTTCGATACCTTCACCGTCAGCCTGTGGACGCCGCCCAGCAGCGGAGTTATGTCATAGACGTGGGGAGTGGTCAGGCTGTCCCGCGTACCCAGCGAGACCCCGTCCGCGAACAGCTCCGTCAGGCGCGTCCGTTCGAGAAACAGCTCCGCGCTGCCGCCCGTCACCCCGGTAAGATCGACCTCGCGGGAGAACCATGCGTCCCCCTCGAAAAGCCTTGTATCGGTCAGGAAGCCCGTTTCGCGCTTATCATTATATTCGCCCAGCCCCGCGTGTGAGGTGGTGTCGGGCAGAATGATACTGTCGGTGTAGGCGGGCTCGCTCCCGCTGCGCTCCTTGTCGAGGGCGACGCTCCATCTTCCTTTCAAATCTATGCTATTTATCATATAAACTCCTCCGATCGGCGGTCATATCCGTTTTCAGCTATAAGTCCATTATAACATAAAACCCCGCTCTTGTCACCTCATTTATAAAAATTTTAACATATTTTCACACATAAAAAAACGCCCCTCGGCGGGGCGTCGGATATCGTTCGGTTCAGAGCTGTTCCACAAGCTCTATCATCTTGCTCACGACGGTGAGCTGCTTGTAGTTCATCTTCATAAGCATAGAGATTATGGCTTCGACCTCTGCCACGATCTCGGGGGAATCAGTTCCCGACTCGTCGGGGGGCATATCATGGAGCAGCTCAGTAAGCGGCATTCCGAGCCCCTTAGCGATCTTTTCGGCTGTTTCAAGCGTGCAGTTCTTTTCGCCGCGCTCGATCTGTCCGATGTAGGTCGGGTGAAGTCCCGAGTTCTCGGCGAGCTTTTCCTGACTCAGTTTTTGTCGAGTGCGGTAAACCTTCACGCGGCGCCCGAATCTGAATACGATGTTGCTCATGTCTGTCCCTCCTTTTCAGAACAAAATTTCGTAAAAAATTTTAATTATACACTCTTATATAATCAATTTTACATTATAAAGTCTGTTATTACTATAGGCTAAAAATATGATTACTCTGAATAGTATGCACTAAAGATATTCAAGATATTTACACTTTGTCAATTATCTGTAAATAAAAGAGGAACAAGCCGAAGCCTGTTCCTCCTCTGAAATTAACCGAGAACTACGGTTATATCGTTCTTTTCGGCGAGATCGGAAGCCGCAACGAAGTTGCCCTCCAGCTTCTTGCCATTGAGCGTTACGCTCTTGACGCCGCTCTGAACGTGATCGGGATTCTGAATGTCGATCGAAAGGTGCTTGCCGCGGAAGTTCTTCTCGATCTTAAAGCCGTCCCATGCATGAGGTATGGACGGGTCTATCACCAGACCGTCGGCGTTGGGACGCATACCGCAGATACCCTCAACGCAGCCGACCATTACGGTAGAGCCCGTACCCGTCAGCCAGTGAACGTGCGAACGTCCCGCGAAAGGCGAGCGGGTGGATTCGGTGAACTGACCGTGAACGTAAGGCTCGAGAATGCGTATCTCCGCCTTGTCGTTCATGCTTGCGGGTGAGCTTTCGAGGAAGTACTCGAACGCCCTGTCGCCGTGACCCAGCAGGGATTCAGCCAGTATAGCCCAGCCCTGTGTCTGGGAGAAGATACCGCCGTTCTCCTTGGTGTCGGGGTTGAAGATGTGCATGAGCGCACCGTCGAAGTAGTGGTCAACGTAAGGCGGCTCAAGGAGCTTCACGCCGTAGGGGGTGTTCAGTATCTCGTGAACGCTCTCCATAGCGGTCTCGCCCTGTTCCTTGCTTGCGAAGCCCGAAATTACCGACCAGCTCTGAGGATTCAGCCACATATTCGCCTCGGGGTCCTTCTTCGCGCCGACGATCACGCCGTCCTCGCGGATACCGCGGATAAATCTGTCCTCGTCCCAGCAAGCCGCAAGGCTCTCGCCCAGCTCGCCCTGTACCTTGTTCAGATATTCGATGTACTCGCTGTCGCCGCGCTCCTCGGCGTAGCCCTTCATAACGCTCATAGCGTAGTAGAGCTGGAACGCCACGAAGGTAGATTCGCCCTGCTTGCCCATGCGCAGGCAGTCATTCCAGTCGGCGTGCAGACCCGCAGGCATCTTGTGAGCGCCCAGTCTTTCCTGCGAGAAGCGGATAGCGTTCTTCAGATGATCGTAAACGGTAGCCTCTCCGCCGCCTGTCTCGGCGTAAACGATGACCTCGTCAAGGAACGCCTTATTGCCCGTTTCGCCGATGTACTTAACGATAGTCGGGAAGAGCCAGAGAGCATCGTCCGCGCGGTAGGAGGGGTGACCCGTCTGCTTTGCGTACAGGCTGTTCTCGTCGTTCTCATCGGGGCAGGTCTCGTTGCCCGCGTTGTGGTCGAACTTAACGAGGGGCAGACCGCCGCCGTTGGATACCTGTGCGGAGAGCATGAACCTGATCTTTTCAGCCGCAAGCTCGGGATTGATGTGGATAATGCCCTGAATGTCCTGAACGGTGTCGCGGTAGCCGTAGCCGTTGCGCAGACCGCAGTAAATGAACGAAGCCGCTCTCGACCAGATAAAGGTGATGAAGCACTGATAAGCGTTCCATACCGATACCATGTTGTTGAACTCCTCGGAGGGAGTCTCTACCTGGAAGTTGTTCAGCTCGCCGTGCCAGTAGTCGATGAGCTCCTTGATCTCGGCGTCGCACTTGCCCTTTTCCTCGTAGGCGGCGAGTATCTGCTTCGCCTCGGAGGGTCTTTTCTGACCCAGAACGTATACGACCTCAACGGTCTCACCGGGAGCCACGATAACGTCCGACTGTAGCGCACCGCAGGCGTTGGAGTTGTAGTTTAGCACATTGTCGCACTTGCCGCGCTCAACGGCGATGGGGTTTCCGTAATCTCTGTATGAGCCGATGAAAGAATCCAGGCTGCCGTTGTAAGCGGAAACGGGAGCGCCCACAACACCGAAGAATCTCTCTCTCCAGTTGCTGCCTTCGGCGTCCTTGCCGCTGTTCTCGTTGATGTGCTGAACTATCATATTGCCCTCGAAGGAGGTGCGGGTGATGAACAGGGTGTACTGGAGGTTCACCTGATCCTGTTCGTAATTGTTCTCGTTAGTGAACTCGATGAATCCGTAAAGCGAGAGATTTCTCACGCGGTCGGAGTTGTTGGTGACTTTGGCTCTCCAGACCTCATAGGTCTTGTTGAGGGGAACGTAGTAAGTCACTTCGGAATTTATGTCCGCATAATCGGCGGTCATGGTGGTGTAAGCTGTACCGTGGCGGCAAACGGACTTGTACTTGTCGAGAGGCTTGCCCACGGGCTGCCACGAAGCCGACCAGTAGTCATTAACGTCGTTGTCGCGGATATAGATATATCTTCCGGGCAGACCGATGTTCGAGTTGAAGCGATAGCGGGCGATACGTCCGTTAGCGCCGCTCTTTACAAAACTGTAGCCTCCCGCGTTGTTGGAAACGATGGCGCCGTATTCAGGCGAGCCGAGGTAATTAGCCCAGGGAGCGGGGGTATCGGGGCGGGTAATTACGTACTCCTTGTTTTTCAGGTCAAAATAACCGTACTTCATAGGTTCAAAACTCCTTTTCAGATAAAATGTGTAAGGGATATTGTCCGAAAACACCCGGACTCGCGTCCGTTACAGCGCGGTGCGCCTTTGCGCATGATTATATTTATATCATACCATATTTTGACCAGTTATGCAAGGGGGTAAAAGTAATTTTTTATAAAAAATAATTAAAACAGTCATAAAATATTAGTATCGAAAAGCCCATTAAAATCCTCGCCATCAGGGCTCGCGGAGTATCACCATGAAACGGTCGTTGACGTCCACCACCGCTTCGACCACGGGTTCGCGGTCGAAGTAGGCGTTGATCTCCCTCGTAAGGAACCTGCTCGTGTTCACCGAGATATTTTCACCGCTTCTCAGGAAAACCGACGAGGGGTAGAATGCGTAGTCGTACTTCTCGTAAAAGTCATAGCCTTCGAGCTGTGCCAGCTGTTCGTCGCTGAACGTGTAGTTCGAGGTGCAGACCCATACACGGTCGAAGTCACCCATCTCCCTCGCGGGCGCGGTCGGGTCTGCGCGGAAGCCCTGTTCATCGGCTATGAAGTCGGCTTCCGAAGTGTACAAATATGCGGATAGATTCGTCATCAGGAAGCGTCTGTCGGGCAGCACGACCAGCACACGCTGTCCGTCCATCATTTTCGTGACCTGCTCCTGCGGGAAAGGGAATCTGTCCACGAGGAAAGGCGTGTGGTTCATGTTGACGCTCACCAGCATTCCCGCGGCAGCAGCGCATACGGCGGGCGCGGTGAAGCGTTTTACCCGGGGAACGGTGCGCAGTATCTTCACAAGGACGTATACCGTGAGCAGGCTCAGGAACGGGAATACGCAGAATATGTACCTGACCGCCATAGCGCCCATGTTGCCGATGTCAAAAGTCGAGTTGGCGAAAAGCACCACTCCCGCCGCCCCCGCAAGCAGCATGAGCGGGTACTTGTTCATTCGCCGCACCGCTTTCCAAAGACAGCCGAGCTGACGTTTCGCTCCCCTGCCGACCCTGCGGACGAAAGCGCTTTTTCTGAGCAAAAATACTATGGGCGCTCCGAATGCAGCAAGGGTCACAAGACCCGCAAAGATATACGAAGCTGTAGAGGTATATGTGCGGCTTATCCTGTAGCCCAGACCGTAGCGCCCGATGAAGTACAATAGTATCTTCAGCTGACCCGCGAATGAGTTCTCCCCCGTCCGCACGTAGATCGAGTTGAACACATGATCGTAAAATGCGGGGAAAAACGCGGTAAAGAGCAGGAGCGTCCCAAGGATAGTCCCGCCGTAGACCAGCCCCTTTCGGAACTGCTTCTTTCCGAAAAAGCAGATGCACCCGCAGGCGGTCATCACTCCGATGAACGCAATGGAAGTGTAGTGGCTGTTGAAAGCGAGAAAAGCCGACACCGCCGCCCACGGCAGCAGCCGTCCGAGCCGCTGCTCCTTGTCGTAGAAGATACGCGCGTTGAAGTATGCATACATTATGAGCAGCGCAGTCAGCAAACTGTACTGCCGAAGGAAGATGAATGTGGATAACGCCGCAAGGCTCCCGCCGTAGAGAACGCAGACAAGCAGCGCTCCTCCCTCCGAACCGAGCGTCAGCCGCGAGAGCTTATAAAGGAAGACCTGCGCGATGACAAGGAATAGGCAGCTCAGCGCAAATGCATAACCGAACGAAAAGCTGTCGGGGAAAAAGGAACATATAGTGTGGAGCAGGGCGTAGTAGAGGACGGGGTGGCTGTCATGGACCTGATTGTCGTACACTGTGGAATAGTCGAATCTTTCATCGGGGGCGACCATGATATAGTCGGAAAACACTTCGGACGAGATCGGTTCGTTCATGTTGACGAGGTGGGCGTCCTCCTCGAAGTCCTTGTATGTCGAGTCGGGTTCGCCGCAGATAAAGGCGCCGTCGGTACTGTTGGCAAGTCCGTAGCACCAGACCTCATCGGACATGAAGCCCACTTTGCGGAAGTAAAACCCGTAAGCGGTATAAGCCAGTTCCGCGGCGATCATCAGTGCAAGAATGACCCATGCAAAACGCTGCAAAAAGCTCTTTTTCTCCTCCATAGAACTCACTCCTTCATATATATACTCCCCTCTGTTCCAAATCCACCAATATCTTCTCCCTTGAAGTGCGACAGCACGTCTGCGGTCGTGCGCCTTGATAAAATCCGTTTCTGCACGAATCTATTGTCGGCTTTGAAACAGAGGGGAGTATATCACAGATATATTATACCACAAGAACTAAGAATATGCAAGCCGCAGCCGACAAAAAACGCTCCCCTTTCGGGGAGCGCCTGTGATAATTTCACTTATCCGTATTTCCGATCAGCCCTTAACAGCGCCGAGGGAAACGCCGCCAACGATGTTCTTCGAGAGAAGCAGATAGATGATAACAACGGGGAGTATAGCGAGTACCATGAACATATGTTCAAGACCTGCGTCTGCCGTCATCGGGTTACTATCGATGTTAGCCTTGATGAGCTGGAGAACAACAGGGATAGTCTTCATCTCGGGCTTGTCGAGAAGCATCTGAGGGAAGAACAGGTTGTTCCAGTTGGATACGAATACGAAAATACCCTGAACAGCCAGCGCCGGCTTGAGTATCGGGAGAACGATGGTGTTGAACGTCCTGTACTCACCGCAGCCGTCCATACGCGCAGCCTCAACTATTTCGAGAGGGAGCGAGGAAGCCATATACTGTATCATGAAGAAGTATACAGCGGGAGCGGCTATCGTGGGGATAGTCAGCGGGATAAAGCTGTTGGTAAGGTTCATATTAACGAGCATTCTGTACAGACCGATAGCAGCAGCCTGTGTCGGAACCATCATTACTATGAGGATAAAGGTGTGTACGGCTTTCTTCAGACGGAAGTCGTATACGTGTACCGCGTAAGCGGTGAGTGCCGAGAAATATACGGACAGTACTGTAGCGATCGTCGAAACGAAAATACTGTTGAAGAACGCTCTCGGGAAGCTGCCGTAGTTTGTTCTGTAGTTTTCGTCGAATATCTTTCCTATGTTCTTAAAGAACAGAGAATCGGGATAGAACTGTATACCGGGCTGTACCTTCGGTCTGGTTGCGTTGATAAGCAGCAGATAAAAGGGCAGCAGAGATACTACCATAAGGAAGATAAGAACTACATAAGCCACGATCTGTCTTATTTTGGTTTGGGTCTGATTTTCGGTCTCGCCGGCTATGCCTTCGATTCTTGCCATTGCAGATATCCTCCTTTACTTCTTTTTCTTCTTGCCGTAGCGGGTCTTGATGCTGTTATCGTCCATGAGTTTCAGGGTGATAAAGCCAAGGATAGCCGATACGATGAATACGAGAACGGACAGTGCGGAAACTGCGCCGACCGAGGAGTTCTTACCGAGCTGTATCTGAGATACCAGCGTCTTGAGCACCTGGTTCGGGTTACCTGCCGTACCGCCGATGATGTAAGGTACGTCGTACATCTGTAGACCACCGATCATGGAGGTCACGACAACGTATGCAAGAATAGGCTTGATAAGGGGCATTGTGATCTGCCAGAAGACCTGCGTAGGATTAGCGCCGTCTATCTGAGCCGCCTCGTAGAGCGAGGTGTCAATACCCATCATTGCAGCCATAAGAAGGATAGTGGTATTTCCGTACCACATAAGGAAGTTGATGAAGCCTACAACGCCGCGTGCGCCCCATACCTTTGTGAGGAGCTCGGGACCGCCGAACAGCGTATCGAGTGCGCCGCCCTTTGTGCAGAGGGAGTAGAACAGCAGCGATAATGCCGACGCCATGATAACGTTAGGCATATACATAACTGTCTTGAAGAAGCCCTGTGCTTTCAGCTTCAGTCTGATGTCTGTGAACCATGAAGCTAACAGCAGCGAGACTATGATCTGCGGGATAAAGCCCACAAGCCAAAGCACGATGGTATTCCAGAAAGATACCGCAAAAATACCGCCGCTCTTCATAACAGCAATGTAATTACTAAGACCACAGAAGCCTTTGTTCTGAATGGTATCCGCGCCGCCGCCTCTTATGCTCGTTACCGAACCCTGACTGATAACGTAGTCAAGGAAGCTGTAGCCGAATGTCTGTATCAGAGGCCAGAGGGAGAATATACAGTAAATAACTACGAAGGGGATCAGGAATATGTAACCCCACTTAGCGTAGCTAATGGTTTTCCTTCTCATGAATCGTCACCCACAATATTAAAGATAGAAAAAAATATTAAACAGTTATGGTATAAAAACGGGGAACCGAGGTTCGCCTCAGTCCCCCCATTCTTATACAGGTATTACTAAAGGTTTAACAGATCAGACGATCCATTAGTCCATGGAAAGATCGCCGTACTTTGTGGTGATGTTGGTCTTGAAGGTCTCGAGAGCCTTGTCGTAGTCAACAGTACCCTGGAAGTAGTCCTTCATAGCGCCCTGGAACTCTTCGTTGCAGCCCTGGTCGTAAGCAGACATCTTGTTGGTGAGGTCGATCTTCTCAGCAGCCTCAGACAGCAGCGAGAGGTGATCCTGACCGCCGAGGAAAGGATTGCTGTAGCCTGCGTCGGTCAGCTTCTTGATAGCAGCCTTGTTGTTGGTGTAGTCCTGCTCGTTCTCGGTGATGGAAGCCATGATATCGGTGTCGCAGGTGAGCTTCAGCATGATATCTCTGGTGATAGCGATGTTATCGGAACCGTAAGCACCGCAGAGCCATGTGCCGCCCCAGAAGTAGGACTGAGGACCTGCGCAAGCTCTCCAGTGACCGTAACCGCCGTTGGACTCGTCAGCAGCGCCGCCGTCGTCAAGAGCCTTGTCTACAGTGTTGGGGAGCAGGGTGAAAGGAATGCCCCAGGTAGAGAAGAAGTAACCGAATACCTTACCGTCAACCTTCTGACCGGCCTTCCAAGCATCATCCCAGAGGGAGGTGCCGTTGTTGTAGCCTTTCTCAGAGTATTCCTTGGTCTGGTCTACCCAAGCCTTGATCTGAGGATCAACAGTGATCTTGCCGTCTGTTACCCAAGGAGCGGAAACGTTGTTGGAGAAGCATCTGTATGTATCGTCATAACCGGATACCATGAATATGCCTGCGTCCTTCATCTTCTGAGCGGTCTCAGCGAACTTGTCCCAGTCAGCTACAGCAGCCTGTACCTCGGTAGGATCGTCAGTGCCCAGAACCTGCTTAGCGTAGTCGGCATTGTACAGGAACAGACCCGGAGTAGCCTGCCACGAAACACCCTTCAGAGTGCCGTTGGAGTCGGTCATAGCGTCCTGAGTGTACTTGTACTGGTTAGCCAAATCGTCCTTGGTCAGACCTACTTCACCGATAACGTCGAGAGGCGCATCGGAGTTAACATACTTCATAGCGTAGTCAGCCTCTACGAGGAACAGGTCGATCTTGTCGTCATCAGCTGCGGTGTTCTGGTTCTTGAGAGCATCATCGAGCTTGGTCTGATAGTTGTTGTCTTTGTTAGGAATTTCGGTCCATTTAACCTCAACACCGTCCCAGAGAGCAGTATCCTTAACGCCCTCGTAGTACTTCTCGAATCTCTCCTTGAACTCGGTGTTCCAGCAGTAGATGTTGTAGACCTTGCCGGTATTTACGAGATCATCGGTCTTAGCGGGCTCAACGTCCTTTACCTCGGTAGAACCGCCATCGGTGTTGCCTGCATCGGTAGTGCCTGCATCAGCAGTACCTGCATCGCTGCTGCTGTCGCTGGTGCCGCCGCAAGCGGTCAGTACAGAACCTGCCATGCAGAGAGCCATTGCGCCTGCTAAAATCTTCTTGAGCTGTGCCATAATAAATTTCCTCCTTAAAAATATGCATTGCTTATATTATCATCGGCTTTCGCCGTGCTAATGCCTTAGTTAATCGTTTTCAGCCGACGTGTGCGACCGATTCTCCTTCGGAGATCGTCCCGTCTATCGTCAGCACTTCGCTTAATGTCATCGCGGGATTTTCGATCTGTGCTATCAGCTTCTTTGCCGCCGAAGCCCCGATCACCGCGGTGTCCTGCTTATAAGATGTAAGTCTCGGAGAAAGAAACTCCGAATAAGCTATACCGTCATACCCCACCACCGAGATATCATCGGGTATCGAGAGCCCCGCATCATTTATCGCGTTGTACCCTCCGATCGCCGAATAGTCATCGGGCATGAGTATGCAGGTCGGTCTGTCGCTCCCGCTTATGAGCTTTTTGGTCAGCTCGTAAGTCATCTGAGGGCTCTGATACTCGCCGATCAGCATCCAGTCGGAGCGTATCTCTATCCCCAGCGATATGCACGCCTTATAGAAGCCGTTCATTCGCTTTTCCATGACCGCCGACCGCTTGCCCTGTATGAAAGCGATCTTTCTGTGTCCCCGCTCGTAGACGTATCTCACAAGCTGTTCAACGCCTGTTTCGTTGTTAGATACGACCGCCGAGTGACACTCAAACACATGGTCGATAGTCACCACGGGAAGGTCGCCGTTTATCAGCTCGTAAACATCGGGGTCGGAGAAATCCGTGCAGATTATCACTATCCCGTCAACGTTGCGGTACTTGCAGTGTTCAAAGGTGGACATCTTTCTGCCGCCTAAGTTCTTACTAATAAAGGTTATGTCATACCCCGACTGCTCGGCTTCGGTCTTGAAGCTGTTGAGCACCTTCGCGAAGAACTCATGTGTGAGTCCCCTTCCCGCTTCATCGGAGAACATGACGCCCAGATTGAATGTCCTGTTGGTCTTGAGCGCCCGCGCCTGCGAGTTGGGAAAGTAGCCCATTTCCTTTGCCGCTTTTATCAGCCGCTCCTTGGTCTGCGGGCTCACGTCGTTATGATCGTTGAGTGCCTTGCTGACTGTCGCGATAGATACTCCGCAGCGAACGGAAATGTCCTTCAGCGAAACCATTTCGGCATCATCTCCCTTCCACCACGATCACGACGGATCCCCTAAACGTTTTCGCAGTCTGTCGAACCGCTTTGTGCTATCGTTCGGGAGCGTCTGCCGATAGTCTTTCGTAAACGTTTCCTTTAATCAAATTGTACAATACTTTCTTTCAAATTTCAAGTCTTTTTTCAAATTTTCTTCCAAAGAGTAATAAAATATGTAGACCTGCACTAAATTACCCTTGTTTTTTCATGCACTTTGACAACAAATTCAGCCTTTCTGCAATCCTTTTGTAATAACTGGCTCTCCCGACCCGCGGTTTTCGCACTTCCGTCACACAAACCTCACTCTGCTTCTTAAACCATTTTCGACGAAATGGTTTTTTATACACAAGTTTTGAATTGTAACCGTTTTAGTATGTTTATTTATACTAAATTCTTAGCCTCTTTTTGCGCATTTTGCCTATCTAAAACGTTTTCGACTATGTTAATTCATTTTTTCACATTTTGCACTTTTTTGTTATTTTTCTATCGTTTTCGTTCATCTTTCAGTTATCATTATGTGAAAATTCATTACATTTCGGCTTATTTTTACACGGTCTTAACCTTTTATTTCACATAACCGATGTTTTATAGAGCAAATTGCACAAAGAAATTTCGTACCCATTAAGAAATGACCCGTCTAAAACGCAAAATCGAGCGCTCCGACCGAGCGCCCGAAAATTTAGCACGATATGAAAATATTGTCCGCTCCGACCTTATTCGGGCGTTACGAAATTCGCGGGATTGGTCACATAGCCCTCGTACCTCAGCTCGAAATGCAGGTGCGTTCCCGTTGAGTAACCCGTCGAGCCCATGAGCCCTATGGTGTCGCCCTTCTTCACCTTGTCGCCCACTTCGACCTTGGTGGTAGTCAGATGACCGTACAGCGTCAGGAAGCCGTTTCCGTGGTCGATTATAACGAAGTTGCCATATCCGCCGCCGCAGCCGCAGGAACCGTCCTTGCCGTAGTTGTGGGTGCAGCTGTTGTTGGTGCGGACGACCGTTCCCGCCTCCGACGCGCTTATCGGGAAGGCGCTCTCCCCGGGTATATCCAGCCCCGTGTGGTAAGTCCCCCACCGCGCTCCGACGCCCGAGGAAACGTAGGTATGCTCCTTGACGGGCCACATGAACCTGTAGCGGCTCTCGGTGTCGGCGAGCTTCTCTCCCGCCTGCTCCCTGTCGGAGATCTGCTTGTGAAGCTCGGTCAGCTTATCGGTCGCTTTGACCTCCGTTTCGAGCCTGAATGTCTCGTCCGCGTCGCTGGAATAGCTCCCCAGCAGCAGGTCATTGAGTATCCCCTCGTAGGAATATATCTCGTTCTCGAAGACCTTCTCGTCCTCTGCGAGCTTGTCCATCTTCTCACGCAGCAGCCGCTTTGTCTCGCCGCTCGTATTGTACAGCGAAGCCAGCTCCGCCTTCTCGCGCTCCAGCTGCTTCATCTGATCGGTGTATTCGCTCTCGTTGAACATCAGCTGCTTGTTGCTGCTGTCATACTCCGACTTCATCGCCACCAGCTCGTCAAGCCGCTCCGCGTCCTGCTCTGTGAGCCGCTTCATCAGCTCCGTCCTCATGAGCACATCGAAAAAGCTCCCCGAGTTTATCACCACGTCTGCATATGACAAGTCGCCCATGATGTACATGGTTCGCAGCCGCTGCTTGTAATTGGCTATCCCCTCGTCCACCTGCTTTTTGAGCCCCAGAACCTCCCGCTGTTCGGCGGAGATGTTCATTTCGAGGGAGGTCATGTATGCGTTCAGCACCTCAGACTTTTCGTTTATCATATTGATCTGTTCAAGTATGATAGTCTGCTTCTCCGATTCGCTCAGAATGTCGGAGTTCGCGCCTTCGAGCTGATTCTTCAGCTCCTCCTGACGCGCCGCTATCTGTCCGAGTCTGCTGACATAGATATTTTCCTCGGGAGCGCTCTCCTGCTCCTCCTCACTGCTCTCATCGGCGCAGACCCCGATAACGCCCTGCGCCCTCTCGGAGGAAAACACTCCCCCGCAAAGCACGAGCACCGCGGCGGCAGCCGCTATTCGTTTCAGAACAGACGCTTTCTTCATCGGTCGATCTCCATTCGTTTACGCACAAATGCAGAGGTCCGCGGCAATACGGACCTCCGCACGTTTGTATTTGATATTATACATAATCCTCGGGGTTCTGGGGCTCGTTGTTGATACGCACCTCGAAATGCAGGTGAGGACCCGTCGAGTAGCCCGTCGAGCCTACAGTTCCGATAACGTCGCCCTTCTTGACCTCCTGACCCTCGGAGACGGTTATTCCCTCCGAGTGTCCGTAGAGCGTCCACCAGCCGTCGCCGTGGTCGATTATGCAGTAGTTTCCGTATCCGCCGCCGCAGCCGCAGGAGCCGTTCTTTCCGTAGTCGTGGGTACAGGTATTCGATACAAGTATGACCGTACCGTCGTCAGCCGCGATGATGTCATGACCGCGTATACCCTCCGACCAGATGTCGATACCCTGATGATAAGCGCCCCAGCGCCAGCCGATACCGTAGGAAATGTTATAATACCCCGGAACGGGCCAGGTGAACCTCGACTTGGGTGAATACCCATACGCTTCATTGGGATCGCTCCCGCCGCCCGAGGACGTCTGCGCGTCCGAGCTGTTGTCAACGTCCTGAGGCTGCTCGTCCTCGTTGTCCTCAAAGTAAGAGGTATCCTCGAAGTCCTCAACATTGTTGTCCGCGGTGTTCTCCGTCGGCTCCTCGTCGTCGCCGCCCTCTATGACTATGTTGGTATTCTCCTCCTGTGTCCCGTCATCAACTATGATCTCGGGCAGGTCTTCGGCAGCCTTTGCAGCTTCCTCGGCAGCCTTCTTTGCGGCAGCCTCCTGCTTGGCTTTCTTGGCAGCGGCTATAGCCTGCTGCTTGGCGAACAGCTCCGCCAGCTGATCTTCAAACTCCTGATGTTCCTTCTCGATCTGCTCACGGTTGGCTTCGTAGTTTTCCTTATCGGTGTTGAGCATGGTGATGCTCGACTCGCTCTCCTGATAAAGCCCTTTGAGCTTTTCCATCTGAGCCTGCTGCTGCTTGCGGCGCTGCTGTAACTCCGCGAGGTTGTCCTCAAGCGCAGCCTTTTGGAGATCGAGCTCCGCCGCCTCCTGCTCATACTGTGCTTTGAGAGCTATCAGGCAGTCGATCTCCGCATTATCGTGATCTGCGACGCGCTTTATCAGCTCCATCTTCATGAGCATATCGTAGAAGTCGGAGGCTCCCACCAGTATATCGGTGTAGCTGTTGCCCCCCGCGATATACATTATCCTCATGCGCTGTTTCAGGTCGTCTATGCCGAGAACTATGTCGTTCTTGGTCTTTTCGGCGTCCTGCTGTTTGGCTTCGATGTCGCTGTCTCTGACCGAGATATCCTCGTTCAGCTCGGTAACGGAAGCCGCCAGCGCGTGAAGGGTATCCTCTACCACGAGTATCTGCTCGCTGATAGCCTTCTTATGCTCCTCCTCCGCGGCGATATCGCCCTCGGTAGCCTGTATTTTCTCATCAAGCTCTCTCTGACGCCTTTCCAGCTCCGCAAGATCGTTCTCGGTACCGGTTATCGCGATATCCTCCTCCGCGATATCGTCAGCCGCCCGTCCGATGAAGGCGGTATCGGCGAACGCCGAAAGAGCTATCGTCATCGAAGCGGCAGCGGTCAGCCAGCGCTTGACCAGATGTTTAGTGTGTGCTTTCATAAAAAAGATCGCCTCCGTCAGGGATCAGACCTTCAGATGCTTGCTCGCGCTGATGGAAGTACCCACAGCGCCGATGAACGCACCCGAGACAAGGTACGCAGCCGTTACTTTCAGAGCCATTTTGCTGAAAGGGTAAAGGTTGTCGATACCGAGTATCGAGAGCAGGCTCATATCGCCCTTGATTATCCCGTAAACGCCTTCATACGCGAACTTCGTCAGCAAGAGTGCCGCCGCCGCCGCGAAAACGCCCACGACCATTCCCTCAATAAAGAACGGAACGCGGATAAAGGTATTCGTAGCGCCCACGTACTTCATTATGTTTATCTCCTTGCGTCTTGCGAAAACGCTTGCTCTCGTGGTGTTGGAGATGATGATAAGACATACAACGATGAGCGCCGCGATGACCGCAGTCATGATTATCATGAGTATGTTCTTTATGCTCACAAGCACGTCCGCGAACTGAGTCGGGCTCTTTACGGTGTCAACGTAGTCGAATGTGCTTATCTGCATGGAGGTATCCGACATTATGCGGATATCCTTAACGGTCACGCGGAAGGTATCGGGCAGGGGGTTATCGTCCGCATAGCGGAAAAGATCCTGCTGCTCGTCCGAGAGATCCTCCTTCATGCTCTGCCAAGCCTCGTCCTTCGAGTAGAAGGTCACGGTCGCAACGTTCGGGAGCTGCTCGATCTTCTTTTTCAGCTCGTTGCGCTGTTCCTCGGTGGTGTCGTCCTTGATGGTGACAGCCGCCTCGGACTGATCCTCGATGCCGTCTATAACGCGGTTCAGGTTGATGGTCACCAGCACGCTGATACCGACCATCAGCAGCGAAACGAGTATTATACAAAAGGAAGCAAAGGACATCATGCGGTTGCGCCAAATGCTTTTCATGCCCTGTCCCACAAGGTATGACGCACTACTGAGCTTCATTGTCCACCGCACCTCCTATAACTTCGTCAAAGGCGATAGAGCCCTTGTTGATATTGATTATGCGTCCGCCGAAATAGCGCACAAGGTCGTGCTCATGAGTTACCATGAGCACCGTAGTCCCACATTCGTTTATGCGTCTGAGAAGATCGACTATCTCGTAGGAGAGCGCGGGGTCGATATTTCCCGTAGGCTCGTCCGCGATAATGAGCTTGGGGTCATTGACGAGAGCCCTCGCCAGAGCCACACGCTGCTGCTCACCGCCCGAAAGCTCGGTGGGGTAGTTATTGGTCTTGTCCTCAAGACCAACAAGGCTTATAACGTAAGGCACGCGGCTGCGAATATACTTTGACGGAGCGTCTATGACCCGCAGAACGAATGCAACGTTCTCATAAACGGTCATGGTGGGTATAAGGCGGAAGTCCTGAAAAACGACGCCTATGGTACGGCGGAGCGCGGGTATCCTTCCGCGTCTGAGCCTCGAAAGGTTGAAGCCGTTGACGATGACCGTCCCGCTCGTAGCGTTGATCTCTTTGAGTATCAGCTTGATGAGCGTCGATTTGCCCGCTCCCGAGGAACCGACAACAAAGGCGAAATCGCCGTCCTTTATTTTCAGGTTCACCTTATTGAGGGCGTCAACGCCGCTGGAATATGTGACCGATACGTCCTTGAATTCTACCAAGTTTGATTCACCTCTGAACACCCGTCCGAAGCGGGATTTATTACGCAAGTAATAACTTGCAGCCGATAACGTAAACATCGGCTGATTGCACGCAAACACAGCCTGCCCTGCGGGAAAAGACCCGTGAGCCTGCCGACATTTAGCCGTGAGCGATCAGCCGAATGACGAATATCAAAAGTTATCAGAACTTCGCGGGGTTCGCGGCGAGATACTTTCTTACCATGAGGGCGATCTTGAAGATGATCGCGTGGTCGAATTCTCTCAGGTCGAGTCCCGTGAGCTTCTTGATCTTTTCGAGCCTGTACACGAGGGTATTTCTGTGTACGAACAGCTTTCTCGAAGTCTCGGAAACGTTAAGATTGTTCTCGAAGAACTTCTGTATAGTGAACAGCGTTTCGTGGTCAAGCGACTCTATACTGCCCTTCTTGAAAACTTCCTTCAGGAAAGTCTCGCAGAGGGTGGTGGGCAGGTGATAGATGAGCCTTGCGATACCGAGGTTATCGTAGGAAACGATGACCTTATCGGTGTCGAACACCTTACCGACTTCGAGGGCGGTCTGAGCCTCCTTGAAGCTGCGGGAGAGATATCTCACGCTGTCAACAACTGTACCGATGCCCACATTTACGCGGGTATAGAACTCTCCGCTCAGGGTATCGGAAATGCTTCTTGCGAGCTTTTCGAGATCCTTAGAGTCGATCCCCGCCGTGACTTCCTTGACAAGAACAATGTCGCTCTCTGTGATATTGAATACAAAATCCTTGTTCTTATCGGGGAAGAGATTCTGGATAACATCATACGCCGAAACATCGTTGGAGGCAACTATCCTTATAAGCAGCACCACCCTCGAAACATCGGAGTTGAAGTGCAGTTCCCTTGCCTTTACGTGGATATCGCCCGGAAGCACGTTATCGAGGACAACATTCTTTATGAAGTTGTTCCTGTCGTACTTCTCATCGTAATACTGCTTGATGGAAGCCAGCGAGATCGCAAGTATGCTCGCATACTTGGCGGCGACCTCGTCCGTTCCCTCAACGAATACTGCGTAATCGGGCTTGATATGCGAGCCGAAGGGCTTGTATGTATAGCCGTCTCTTACGAAGGTATCACGGGAGTCGCTGAGATCGAGGGAAACGAACTCGTTCGTAGTCCCCACCTGAGCCAGCTCGGAGCAGGCGATAATGTTTGCAGTCTCATCAATGACGCCGATGGTCAGATTGATGGTCTCCCGCATCTGGTGTATCACGTTCTGGAATAATCTGTTTGACATAGTATTATCTCCTTTTTACCATTTTTACAAACCGCGCAGAAATTACCGCGCAAAACGCACATTTGCATACTATATAATTATTATACCAAAAAGAATCGAAAATTTCAAGCCCTGTATAGTAAAAATGTTTAAAAAGTTTACACGCCCCATGTTAAGGCTTTTATATATTACAAATTGTAACATATTGCCGCGGCAGATGTGTTAATTTTCTGTAAAAACTCGAAAATTTCATTTAATTATCAGAATTCAAGCACCGTTCTATAAGAAAATCTGCGTGAAACGATTACAAAACGGTTACTCGCCAAGTTTTTAAATTTTTTGTGAACTGCGTCATTTATGTTTTCATCGGAACAGTATACTATATAAATATATATCCCTTTGGGTGCAGGAAAGATCGTGCAGGAACAAAGGAAGAAATTTCTTTTGAGAAAATCTCGTAAAAGACTTGACAAGCGCGTGAAAATCTGCTAATATATATATAGAGAATTTTACATATCTGAACATTTTTCACTTAAACGTTCAAAAACTGCCGGCAAATCAGTTCACCGTGATATGTTTACCTCGTTTTCCCCGTCGCTGCTCATTCACCGACTGCTCGTCAATGAGTTTGTGAGGGATATGTGACGGTAAAAGACCTATCATTTCCATTCTGAAAGGGTATTTTCAGGCTGATTATTGTACAATACTTATACAAAATGCATGAATCATGCCCCCAAAGTTTGGGAAATGTGTCTATTGAAAAAAAATGTGAAAACGGGTATAATATATATATCGGAAATTTACGTGAAATATGTTACAGTTTGATGGGATTTTCGAGAAAATAATATGAAAGGTTTGATTTTTGTGAAAAAGTTAATCTCTGGTTTACTCGCACTCACGATCGCAGCTTCCGGTTCCGCTATGGTTGCAGGCGCTGCTGATTGGAGAAATGTCGATTCCGACACCTCCTCGATCACCCTTAAGTGGAATGCTGTTTCCGGCGCTGACGGATACAGAGTTTACAGATGGGACAAGAAGGACGACAAGTACGTAACTGTTAAGACAGTTTCGGGTCAGAAGACCTTCCTCAAGATCACCGGTCTGAAGGCAGGCTCGACCTACAAGTATGTTGTTAAGCCCTATCACTACACCAGCACCAGCCACACCGTATTCGGCAGCAAGAGCTCCGCTGTTATCGCTTCCACTAAGCCCGCTGCTACCAAGGTAAACAGCAAGACCAGATCTTCTGCTAAGGCTGTTCGCGTATTCTGGAACAAGTACGGCTTCACCAACAACGTTGACAAGCAGTCCAACTACAAGTACGGCGGTTATCATGTATTCGTATATGACAACAAGGCTGACGAGTGGGTTCGCGTTGCTTGCGTAAGCGGCGGCAGGACCAACGTTAGAGTTACCGGCTTCAAGAAGAACACCAAGTACAGCTTCAAGGTTAAGCCCTTTACTATGAGCGGCTATAATGGTGATAAGTACGAGAACGAGGGTGACGACAGCAACGTTTACACCATCAAGACCAAGAACTATTGGTGCAACTGCTAATCTCCGAAAGGATTTAGCGACTTAAACCGATACTTAGGATCCCCTCCCATGCGGAGGGGATTTTTTTGTCTGTATATCTTTCTCACAGCAAAAAAGCACACCCCGAAGGGTGTGCTTTTTCTATTCAACATCTATACCGAACTCTCCGCAAAGCTCTTCGAGGGAGCCCTTATAGCCTCGCCCGACTGCCCTGATCTTCCAGAGCCCGTCATGACGATATATCTCGCAGGCTGCCATTGCCTTCGCGGAGCTGAAAGGCTCGGGGATAAACTCCATGACCCGCTCGCCGCCGCTGAAAAATCCAATGTTCATGTCGTGTACCTGCGACAGATTCAGCTCGGGGTCGTCGCCGTATACTGCGTAGACGATCACGATATTCGCCACTTTAGCGTTCGCGCGGGACAGCTCCAGCGTGAAGCGGCAGCTGTTCTCACCGTCGAGAGCGATAGTTCCGCATGGCGAATTGCTCTGACCAAAGAAGATGAAGTGATCCTCGCTGAGCACCTTTCCCTCGCGAGTCAGCATGAACGCATATCCGTCAAGCTCCACGCCCTCCCGTTCTGCCGAGAAAGTCGGCTCGATAACGAGGGGCTTGTTTGCAAGATCCTCGATCGGGATCCGCTCCCCGCAGATCAGCGACTTTATGCCGCTTTCCTGCTCCTCCGCAGGCTGTTCCTCGGCGGGCGCTGCGCTGACCTCGGGCTCAATGAACACCTGCGGCTCGAAGTCTGCAAAGGTCTTGACCTCGTCCCGCTTGAAATCACAGCTCACAGGCGCGTCCGTGGTCAGTGCGAACGCCATGTCCGCCGCTATCGTCAGTGAACACCATACGTACAGAATGTCCGAATGTATGCCGCGAAGCGTCCTCGTCCTGTCTCTGTCAGCCGAGAGCCTTTCGTGCAGCACCTCGATACACGGACGAAGCTCCGCCAGCGACCTACGCAGGCTGTCAAGGCTCGCCCGCGTCCAGCCGCCTTCGTTCACAAGTCTATCGACCCTGTCCGAACCGAGCCCGTCGGGAAGATACAGCACCTTAGTGTCGGGAACGCCGCATATGGATGAGTAATGAGTTTCGTCCCAGCAGAGCGCCCCCCTGCTCTCCACCAGCTGCGCCAGCGCAAGCACCGTTTCGGCGGGGATATCCGAAAGGCTTTGATCGTTCGCGTCGCTGTATTCGGCAGCGAGCCACGCAAAGCTGCGGAACGCCGCAAGGTACTCAGTCTCGCGGATATAGCAATGCCTTATCTCCTGCTCGCGGTCGAGCTTTGGGTCGAAATGCTCCTCATCGACGGCGAACACCTCCGCCAGCTTCCACGCGGTCTCGGACAGCCCGAAAGTCTCCGCGCTTATGTCCTCGACAGCCCTCAGCGCGTACTCCACCGAATCCCGCAGCTGTATGCCCATTCGCAGCCAGCTCTCGAAGCCGTCCTCGGACTTTTTTGTTTCGAGGAAATGCGCCGCAGTCCCGGGCTTTTCGGGAGAAGCTCTGCGAAGCTCGCGGTCAAGTTCAAAGAACCCGCGCATATAGCTTTCGTCCCGCTCGCTGTCCTTGTCGCAGACGGTCATGAGCAGACCGAGCAGCTTGTTCTCGCAGACGGAAAGCTCCTCGCCGCCGCCGAACACCGCCTGCATAGGGTAAACGCCCCTGCGGGTGATGATCTCGGCGCGGAAGACCCTGCTGCCGTCCTTGATCTCGCAGTGGCGAACGAACACTGCTATGTCGGAGCTGTGTTTCAGCACGAAAGGCTTCTCGCTGCCGCTGCCGAAGGACATGAGCCCCAGCTTGCGTATGCGCAGCTTGTTGCAGTATTCCCGCAGATCGCCGCTGCAAATGGGTCCCTGTGACGCCATGAAGGAGTAGCTCTCCGCAGCGTTATAATAGCCCGCCACGTCGCTTCCTTCGCCGCCGCCCAGTATCAGCAGGCAGCGGTGTCCGCGTATCACGTCGGGGTCGGCAGACCAGACGCAGCCCTTGGGAATGGTAACAGCCCAGTCCTCCGATACCGTCACACGCTCGGGAGCGTTCGCGGCGGCAGCTGCCTTTTCCTCGGCGTCTCTCAGCTCCTCCGAGAGCTTATCAGGGTCGAGTGGGATAAGCGAGGGCGTAGCTCCCGTATCGGTAAATCTGATGGTCGCCATTAGCCCGCAGACGGTGCCTATCGCCGCCGCCGCGCCCTCGGCGCTGCCGACGTATGAGGTCAGCATAGTGGTGAGCTTGTCACCGACCGCCACACAGCCGCTGATGTAATAGGTCGCAGCCGTCAGCCCCGCGATCTCCCCCAGCCTGAACGCATATGGCTCTACCCCTATGCCTATCTCACGAGTGCCGTCACGGTAGAGCTGGCGGTACAGCTTGCCGCCGAAGCGCCCCGCGAGCCCCTTCTCGGGGTCGGTGAGCTTCTCGGAAACAAAGGTCATGCCGAGGGTGCTGCCCTCCGCCGCGCCGCCGCAGCTGACGTATTCCAGCATGGGGGACATATAGTCGCTCTCGCCCTGCCATACGCTTTCTTCGGGCGCTTCTATGCTCCATTCGGGAACGGGGAACACCCTCCCCGCGCCGCGCATCACGCCGAAGCCCTCCTCGAACTCCGCACCCGCGCTCTCCGCCAGGCGTTCTGCGGTGCTGTCCCTAGTACCGACTACCGTCATGCCCTCGGAGATGACCCCGCTGCCTATGCTCATGCGCCTTCTGCAAAGCACCAGCCGTCTTAGCGCGTCCATTCCCAGCGCTCCCGTACCCACCGAATGGCAGGTATACGGCAGGCGAAGTCTTTCGGGTCGCTTGACCTTGATCTTCTGCACGCCCGTAACGGCGGGCAGGCTGTCTATGAAGCGCTCCAGCGAACGGGTATCCCATTCGCAGTCCGCGCCGTCGCATATCTCCTTGATCGTGCCGCCCTCGAACTCCGCAACGCGGACATTCCATGAGAACAGCTCGTAATATTCGAGCCTTCCGTTGCGATAAATACAATGCTCGTGGGTCGCCCCCTCGGGTACAGCCTGCCTTGCGCGGGCGGCATCGGGAACGGGTATGCTCCACTCATCAAGTATCTCGCTGGCTTCGAGAATATCCGTATCGGTGAGCAGCATTTTCAGAACGTCCTGCGGCTCCCCCGAAAATTCCTTTTTAAGATCCATTTCGGCTATCCGCTTGGTCGGCGGTGCCGTAAGGGTCATAGACTCGCCGAAAAAGCACCTGTGCAGCAGCGAACGCAGGGATTCCCGCATGATATCGCCGTCCGTCACCCTTATGACCAGTATAGGCGACGAGCCGTCCTCATCGAAGCGGCATTCAAAGCCCTTCTTCGGCTCGCTGTGAAGTGTCAGACCGCTTTTCAGCCTGTAGATCAGCTCTGAATCCACCGAAGCGCTGCGGAAAACCTCCACCTGCGGCGTGAAGTCGAACCCTTCCGTGAGATCGCTTGCGGGCTGCTGTGCCCGTTTTTCAGCAGCTTCCTTAGCGACCGCAGCCGCAGCCTTTGACTGCGCTTCGGCTCGTGCAGCTTCCTCGGCAGCAGCTTTCGCGCGGGCTTCCTCCTCAGCTTTCAGCCTTGCGGCTTCCTCGGCAGCAGCTTTCGCGCGGGCTTCTTCCTCCGCTTTCAGTCTTGCGGCTTCCTCGGCGGCAGCTTTCGCGCGGGCTTCTTCCTCCGCTTTAAGCCTTGCGGCTTCCTCGGCAGCAGCCTTCGCGCGGGCTTCTTCCTCACGTTCCGCAGCCGCGTAGGGTTCGAGCAGCGCGGCACACTGTTTTGCACCCGCTCTTTCGGCGGCTTCGAGCAGCTTCAAAAAGCTCTCCGTCCCTCCGAGCGTAAGCACTTCCTCGAGCATGAGCGCGTTGTCACCGTCATTTATCATGAGCACAGCCGCGTCGTTCGCCCTGTCAGCGAGTATGGCTTTAGCGGCGGCGCTGCGATGAACCGCATAGCAATAGACCGCCAGCGGCAGCTTATGCTCATCATTGGCGATATTTTCGAGCAGCCCGTCAGCCGAACCCGTACCCAGCGCCCCAATCAGTTCCAGACACTTTGACGCCGCGGACATATCCCATTCGGACACAAAAGGCAGTGTCACCCTGAACTCGCCGTTCACGAGCTCGATAGCGTTCCTGCACTGGGAGAATGCGGAAGGCTGTATTTTTTTGACACCCTCATGTATACGGCAGCGTTTCATTCGGAAGCAGGTCCAGAAGGTATCGCGTTTGAGCTCGTCGATACTGCCGGGTATCTCGGCAAATTCCAGCCTGTCGCAGCCCAAAAACAGTCCCTCGCCGATAGTCGTCACCGAAGCGGGGAGCCTTATGCTCCTTATCTTGGAATTAGAGAATGCACCGTCGCCGATGTAATATATCCCCTCGGGCAGAAGTATCTCCTCGGCGGGGCATTCATAGAACGCCCTTCCCGACACTCTGCGAATACCCGCAGGCACACCGACTATTTTTTCCGCGCCGCCGTCAGCCGAATAGCGGTCAAGCAGTTCTCCTTTTATAACAAAGCTCATTAGTCATAAGCCCCCGTTCCGAGAAATTTCCGTCAATACGCGATCATAAAGACAGCATACACCTATTATCAATTATATCAAAAATCTCTGCTTTTGTCAAGCTATTATAAACAGCATTCACAAAAAAAGCACAGGCGTCGGAAAGGCGTTTTAAGGATAAAGATAAATCATAATTTGTGGGTTTATCGCAAAGTTGTGATAACGACATATCGCGGGCGCCACCGCAAGCGTACAGTAGCACAGACAGCGGGTCCAGCGGCGCGACGCTGGCGAGGATTCCTAAGGGCGAGAAGCCCTTAGGCAGGGGAGCGCGAAGCGCTGGGGGCGGCGCCCCCGTTGCGCCGAAGGCGCAAAAAGCACACGAATCGCAAACACAAAGCGCCCCCGAGAAACGCAAGACCGAAAGTCCAAGTTAAATCGGCGATATCAAAGAAAAGCCGATAAGTAAGGGCAGAAACGACCAAATCAAGCCAACGTCCCGA
>CACZJT010000035.1 GCA_902781565.1 uncultured Ruminococcus sp. | reverse complement strand
ACGACTGCCGCGGGTGTCTGAAAGTTAAACAACAAACTATTTTTGGCGTAGCCAAAAATGCCGCGAACTTCGTGCAGGGCTCTGCCCTGCCAAATTATGCTTTATCTTCTTTTCTTATAATACCTCACATTCCCTGCGGTCTTTGTCGATATGACGGATATGCAAATATGATATGAGGTATTCAAAATTTAATATGGATAGAGCGGAGCTCGTTTTTTCGTACCTTTACGATAGGTAATATGTTTTTTTGATCTTCATATTGTCATATTCTGCTCCCGGGACAGCCCCGAAAACCGTGTCGTTTTGATGATGAATTTTTCATAGTACACAAAAACTGCGTGAAAATTTGGTGATAATGCCTAAATTGTAAGATGTGACCAAAATAGCCCCTCGTAATCGTTTTCGCGTGCTTGACAAATATCGAAAAAATTGATATAATTATAATTAGCTGATTAGGCGCTTTTGGCATATATCACTAAAAGAAGATTTGAAAAATATGCAAATTGATAAAATTTTAGTGCATAATATACAAAAACGTCATAATCACAGAAGCAACACAATATCTGCTCCGAAAATGCCGCGATAATACATCATATTGTTATATTTCATGCATCGGAGCGCCGCGGAGGAAGGGCTTTATGGGTGAGGTTATCCTTTCCGCACAAAACGTCAGCCGCGATTTCAGGATAGGCGACGGAAGTGTGGTCAACGCTCTCAA
Organism: uncultured Ruminococcus sp.; assembly: GCA_902781565.1. GTDB lineage: Bacteria > Bacillota > Clostridia > Oscillospirales > Ruminococcaceae > YE71. Next base: position 17,472 of record CACZJT010000035.1, on the reverse strand, counting down.
AAATATCAACATAGAGATAGAAAAGGGCAAGCTCACCGTGCTCAGAGGACGCTCGGGAAGCGGTAAGACGACCCTCATCAATATCCTCGGGGCACTCGATAAGCCTACTAAGGGCAAGGTAGTTTTCGGCGGTAAGGATATCACCCGCTTCGGCGAGAGAAGGCGCGATAACCTCCGCCGCACTCAGATGGCGTTCGTGTTCCAGTCGGTAGCGCTTATGAGCGGACTGACCGCGTTCCAGAACGTGGAGTTCGGACTTCGGCTCGCGGGATATCCCTACTCGAAGCGGACAGCAAGGGTCAAGCGCGTCATGACGGACGTGGGGCTCGATAAGCGTATGCACCACCGCCCCGCCGAGATGTCGGGCGGCGAACAGCAGAGGACCGCAATTGCCAGGGCAATTGCCCACGAGCCGCTGCTGGTGTTCGCGGACGAACCTACCGCCGAGCTCGATACCGCTACGGCACTGCACATCGTAAGGCTTTTCAAGGAACTGGTGGCAAAGCAGGACATGACCATAGTCATGACTACCCACGACCCCAGCATGATGGATATTGCCGATAAGGTCTATACGCTTGAGGACGGTGAGATAATTGAGTGAGCCCTACGGCAACATTTACGACGATATCGGCGGAGGGATCTCGCAGTCCGAAAGCGGCAGCATGATAAGCTGCGAGAACCTCGTCAAGATCTACAAGACCAGCGAGATAGAGGTCGTGGCGCTGCAAGGACTCGATCTGAACGTCGATCGCGGCGAGCTTATGGCGATAGTCGGCAACTCCGGGAGCGGGAAGTCAACTCTGCTCAATATGCTCGGAGGGCTCGACAGACCGAGCGCGGGTCAGCTCTACGTTGACGGCAAGAACCTGCTGAAATTCACGGACAGGGACTACGTTGAGTATAAGCGCAGGACGGTGGGATTCGTGTGGCAGAACAACGCCCGAAACCTTGTGCCGTACCTGACCGCGGTGCAGAACGTGGAACTGCCGATGATGCTGGTGGGCGGGCGCAAGAAGCGTAAGCGTGCGCTGGAGCTGCTCGAAAAGGTGGGGCTCTCGAAGCGGAAAAACTCTCGGCTCGATCAGATGTCGGGCGGCGAACAGCAGAGAGTCGCCATAGCGATAGCCCTTGCGAACAACCCAAAGCTGCTGCTTGCCGACGAGCCTACAGGCTCGGTTGACACCAAGACCTCGAATGTGATACTCGATATATTCAAGGAACTAAACCGCACCGAGGGACTGACCATCGTGATAGTTACTCACGATGTCAAGCTGGCAAAGCACATCGACCGCGTGGTGGCTATACGCGACGGAAGAACAAGCTCCGAGATCGTCAGACGGCGCTCCTACCGCGAGGAGCTTGAATCGCTGGGCGAGGGATTTGCTTCGCAGGAGGGGGAGCCCCCCGAGGACGAGGAAGAAGTCACCAGCGAGGAGCTGGTGGTGCTCGACCGCTCGGGACGCTTGCAGCTGCCGAAGGATCACATGGACGCTTTGAAGCTGCGCGGCGGCGATAAGGTCAAGGTCGAGCTGGAGGAGGTACCCTCCGATGGCGATGAAACGCCCGAGAAGCGTATCTACATACGCCGCTCGGACGCGGGTACGCGGTCAAAAGATAAAATACGTGTATAATGCGGCTTGCCGCTTATATAAAGAACTGAATGTAATCAGGCGGATACCGTGTGCGAACGGTGCGCGACCTGTTTATAGAACAGCAAATTTACTGGAAAGGTGGATTTCATAGTGAATAACACAAACATCAGGCGTGTTATCTCATCTGCGGTCGCTTTGCTGATGCTGGCATCGTCGGCGCTGCCGGCTTATGCCGACGCTGCGGACGAAACGGCTGCGGATACCGCTGCCGAAGCAGCGGCTGAGACTGTCGGCGAAGAGCAGTCCGAAGCCGATACAGGTGGCGAAACGGACTCGGGAGCCGAAGAGACCGACGCGGAGCCCGAGGGTGACGCCGAAGCCGATGAGCAGGAGCCCGATGCGGACAGTGCAGCCGAGGAAAGCTCCTCTGCCGAGGACAGCGGGACTGATAGCGCTGCCGACAGCGAGGCTGAGGCGGTTGAGGAGGACACCGCAAGTGCTGCGGAGACCGCGAGCGAGGCGGAGCCTGCCCTGACGACCCCGGCGAGCACGGACAGCTCCGAGGCGGAGAAGCCCAAGTCCGAATACGTCAAGGAATCGTACCGCGAGTTCTATGATGCGTTCTCGGGCGAAAAGGGCGCGGACGGTGAGATAACCCTTACCGCCAAGGACATAGTTTCGAGCGACGATTATAAAGTACACGAGGGCACGAACCTCACGCTTACCGACATCGGCGGCGAGAAGGAGGTACTCAACTGGGCGAACCAGGAGGGCGGCTTCGACTTCTCGGTGGACGTTCCTCAGTCGGGCGTTTACAGCATAAAGATGTCCTACTACGCTCCGCAGGAGTCCAATACCAATGACATCGAGTTCGAGCTGGATATAAACGGCGAGTGCCAGTACCCCACCGCGGGACGTGTCACCCTCTCGAAGATATGGGTCAGCGACCCTATGGGCGAGATACCCATGAACTCCCTCGGAAACGATATCCGTCCCGGACAGGAGCCCTATGCCGCATGGCAGACCTCGGCTCTCAAGGACATTGACGGACTTTCGGCTCGTCCTCTGCTTTTCCATTTCGATAAGGGCAAGAACACCGTTACCCTCACCTCCGAGAAGGCACAGTTCGCGATAAAGGATATCACCCTTTATCAGTATTCTCTCCCCGGCGCTTACGAAAAGCCCACCGCTTCCGAACAGAATTCGGTAACGCAGCAGAGGATAGCCCTTGAGGGAGAGCTTGCAGATTTCAAGAGTGCGAGAACGCTTTTCCCGACCAACGATATGCATTCCTATATCACCTCCGCCGTGAACGGCTCCAGCCCGACCAAGACCAGGTACAACACCATAGGTAAGGGAAGCTGGAACAAGTCCACCCAGGCGGCGACATGGAATTTCACCGTAAATAAGGACGGCTGGTATAAGATAGGCATACGCGCCAAGCAGGATCAGATGAGAGGTATGTACTCCAACAGAAGACTTCTCATCGACGACGAGGTGCCCAATATCCGCTCCGAGCAGATAAAGTTCTACTACGATACCGACTGGAACGTTGTCGTTCCCTCCGAGAGCGACGACGAGGCTGCGACCCCGCTTTATTACCACCTTACTGCGGGCACGCACACACTCACGCTGGAGGCTGTTCCCGGCGAGATAGGTCAGATCATGGGCGAGCTTGACGACCTTACCTCGGATATCAACAGCTACTACAGACGTATCCGTCAGATCACGGGTCCCGACCCCGACGAATACAACAACTACATGATAGACAAGACTATCCCCACGATAGTTGACGATTTCAATTCCTACTCGAAACAGCTCCGCGACCTCAAGAGCAGGATAGAGAGCCTGTCCAATCAGGGCGGTTCGGAAGCGGTAACGCTCGACAAGATGGCTATAGTCCTCGACGAGTGTACCGAAAAGCCCGACCGTATCCCCGAGATGATGAGCCAGATCAAGGATAACGTTACCTCCCTGTCCGCGTGGGTAAGCACCTACCGCGAGCAGCCGCTGGAGGTAGACCTCATAGAGATCTGCTCCCCCGATCAGGAATTCACCGACTGCGAATCGCACTTCTTCAAGTCGCTGAAATTCGGCTTTGACGCTTTCATAGGCTCCTTCTTCGAGGATTACAACTCCCTTTCCAATACGGGCGACGGCGAGAACGTCATGACCTGCTGGATCGCACTCGGCAGAGATAACGCGACCGTTGTAACGAACCTCGTAAACAACGAATACAACCTCACCGCGGACACCAAGGTACAGATGAAGCTCGTTCAGGGCGGTATCATCGAGGCTACCTTCGCGGGCAAGGGACCCGATATCGCGCTGTTCATGGGCGGCGACTTCCCGATACAGCTCGCTTCGAGAGGCGTTCTCGTGGACGTATCTCAGTACCCCGACTTTGAGGAGGTATCGAAGCGCTTCTCGGCTGACGCCACTACCCTTTACAAGTACAACGGCGGCGTTTACGGTCTGCCCGTTTCCCAGAACTTCCCGATGCTGTTCTACCGCACCGACGTTCTGAATGAGCTGGGCGTTGATCCCGAAAAGGATCTGACCACCTGGGAGGGCCTCATGAACGTACTCCCCGTGCTCCAGAGAAGCTACATGGAGGTAGGTCTTATCCTCCCCGTAATGGGCGGCTCCTCGGGTATCACGGCGGTATCGCCCGTTACCGAAGCGGGCAACACTTTCGCTATGCTGCTCTTACAGCAGGGCGTGAACTACTACACCGACGACTTCAGCAAGACCAACTTCGACAGGCAGGAGGCTGTAAACGCCTTCGAGCAGTGGACGGAGTTCTATACCAAGTACAGCTTCAGCCAGACCTATGACGCTCTGACACGTTTCAGACAGGGCGATATGCCTGTGCTGATACAGGATTACTCCTTCTTTAACACACTCACCGTTACCGCTCCCGAGATCAAGGGCTGCTGGAACTTCATGCACGTTCCCGGCACTCCCAACGAGAACGGTCAGGTAACTCTCGACGACGGCACAAAGATCAACATAACTTCAAGCTCGGGCGGTGCGGGCGCACTCATCTTCAAGGAATGCCCCGATGTTGACGGCGCCTGGGACTTCATCAAGTGGTTCACCTCCGACGAGATACAGCAGACCTACGGTCACGACATCGAGTCGGTACTGGGTACGATGGGACGCTACAACACCGCCAACATCAACGCCCTCCAGAACCTCTCCTGGACACAGACCCAGGTGAACAAGCTCACCGAGCAGCTCAACGCTCAGGTCGAGGTACCCGTTATTCCCGCTTCCTACGGCGTGACGAGAAACCTTAACAACGCTTTCAGAGAGACCGTAAACCAGTATCAGAACGCAAGAGATACCCTCTTCTGGTACGACAAGGACATCAACGAGGAGATCACTCGTAAGAACAGCGACCTTGCGCTGTATGACAATTAAGAAAGGAGAGAATGACCTAATGGCAAAACCTACCTTTGAAGAAGCATTTCAGGATCATCAGGTGCCTGCCAACAAGACGGGCTACTGGAGCTACACCTGGCACATGGTAAAGGTAAACAAGGGCTGTTACGGACTTCTTGCTCCGTTCATGATCTTCTTTATCATCTGCACCGTTATCCCCGTTTGTATGTCGCTCCCCATGAGCTTCATGAACTTCAACATGATACAGTCCCCCAAGTGGGTCGGGCTGTCAAACTTCTACACCCTGTTCCTTAACGACAGCGTGTTCCTCATCGCCATAAGAAACACTCTTATCTTCGCGATATTCACGGGTCCTTTCGCTTACTTCCTCAGCTTCTTCGTAGCCTGGCTGATAAACGAGATGAACCCATTCTTAAAGACCTTCTTTACCTTCGTATTCTACGCGCCTTCGATGACCACATCGGTATACGTTACCTGGCAGCTGATCCTCTCGGGCGACCAGTACGGCTACCTTAACGCCGTTCTGCTCGATCTCGGCTTCGTCAGCAAGCCTATACAGTGGCTCACCGATACTACATATATCCTCGGCGTGTGCATAGTCGTACAGCTCTGGATGTCGATGGGCGCAGGCTTCCTTGCTATCCGCGCGGGCTTCCAGACCATAGACAAGACCATGTACGAGGCGGGCGCTATCGAGGGCATCAAGAACAGATGGCAGGAGCTCTTCAAGATCACAATACCCTCTATGGGTCCTCAGCTCCTGTTCGCGGCGGTAAACCAGATCGCGGGCTCCTTCACCGTTGGTGCGGTAGGACAGATGCTCGTGGGACTTCCTTCCACCGACTACGCCGCTCACACCATTATGAACCACGCTACCGACTACGGTTCGGTAAGATACGAGATGGGCTATGCCTCGGCGATATGCTTCGTGCTGTTCTTAGCGATGCTTCTTGCCAACAAGGGCGTAAACTCGCTTCTCGGCAAATTTATTGACTGAGGAGGTGCAGAGAAACTATGGCAAAGTTCAGACGAAGAAGAAAAGTCTCCATCGAACAGCTCAAGGTCAAGGACAACAAGAACAAGCATATCAACGGCTCTGTCGGCGGCGATATCTGCATCTTCCTTTTCCTGGCGATACTCGGTATCTTCATGGTCTTCCCGATCTATTACTCCGTAATACAGTCGCTGAAGCCCGTTGAAGAGCTGTTCGTATTCCCTCCCAAGCTCTATGTACTCAACCCGACCACCAAGAACTTCTCTGATATGTTCAAGGTAGCCGCAGAGTACACCGTTCCCCTTTCGAGATATATGTTCAACAGCGTGTTCACCACCATCGTGATCTGCGTCTGCAACGTGTTCGTTACCTGCATGGCGGCGTTCATTCTCGCAAAGTGCAAATTCCCGGGTGACAAGTTCCTTAACAAGGTCATCGTTATCGCCCTTCTGTTCCAGTCGCAGGCTACATGGATCATGCAGTTCCTCGTATACTCGAAGCTGCACATCATCGACACCTACTGGGTGCTGATCCTCCCCTGCATCGCTACTCCTATGAACCTCTACCTCATGCGTCAGTCAATGTCCACTATCCACGACGCTATGGTGGAAGCCGCAAAGGTGGACGGCGCGGGACTGTTCAGGATATGCTGGCAGATAATCGTTCCCAACTCCAAGCCCGCTATCATGACAATACTGATATTCTCTTTCCAGCAGGCGTGGAACTTGAACGGCGGTTCGGTAATATACTCCGAGGAGTATAAGACTCTTCCGACCATCGTTCAGCAGATCTCTCTTGCGGGTCTCGCAAGACAGGGCGTTACATTCGCCTCGGCTGTATTGCTCCTTATCCCCCCGCTCGTAGTATTCCTCATCGCACAGGGCAACGTCATGGAAACAATGGCGAACTCCGGTATGAAGGACTGATACTATTATATAATGGCAGGTTTAATTTTAACTTAGACTAAAAAGGAAAAAGGTGATAATACAGTGAATGGATCGAAAAATTCGCTCAAAAGGCTGATAAGTCTGCTGGCAGCGGGCTGTATGGCTCTTACGATGTCCGTCACTGCGTTTGCAGACGAGCCTTACAACTCCTACAACTACGATAACTGGGACGCGGCGATCCCCTCGCAGGCGGGCTACACCGTCGAAAAGGTGCTCTCGGGTCAGAGCATGGATTTCTCAAAGCTGAGAGATCAGTCCGACCCCCTCTACATCAGCGATACCGAATCGACCTCTCTCAGCGAAGCAAGGGACTTTTACAATTATAAGGATGAGGAACTTTGGGTGGCTGATACCTCCAACAACCGTATCCTCAGACTTGACAAGGACTTCAAACTCACGGGCTGCTACAAGGGCGTCACGGGCACATCAAAAGCCGAAGGCGTCGAGAGCCTGCCCGACGGGAGCGGCACGGTTTTCAAGGAGCCCCAGGGTCTCTTTGTTACCGACAGCCCCACAACAGGCAAGCAGACGGTCTACATTGCCGACTACGCAAACGCAAGAGTAGTAAGAGCGACCGTCGAGAGCGCTACCGAGCTGAAGCTCGAACAGGAATACTTGAAGCCCACGGAGGCGCTCTACACTTCCAAGACCTTCAACCCCACCAAGGTAGTCGTTGACTACGCCGAGAATGTTTACGCGGTAGTAAAGTCCGTAAACACGGGTTCGGTACAGTTCAAGGCTGACGGCTCCTTTACGGGATTCTACGGCGCGAACAGAGTTGCGGTAACGGCTGCCGTTATCGCTCAGAAGCTCTGGAGAAAGATCGCCTCCAACGAGCAGATCGAGGGCATGAGCCGTAACGTTCCTGTCGAGTACGCAAACTTCGATATGGACGATGAGGGCTTCATCTACACCGTTACCGAGGTAACGACCTCCACCGACGCTGTAAAGAAGATCAACCCCGCGGGCTACAACATCTGGGATAACGTTGTCGGCGACGAATACAAGTTCGGCGACCACACCGACGCCGTATGGGATATGGCGACCAAGAAGACCTATGCCACAAAGCTCACCGATATCGCGGTAAGCTCCGACGGTCTTATAAACGTCCTCGACTTTGAAACGGGACGTGTGTTCCAGTATGACAGGCTCTGCAACCTTATCTGCATCTTCGGCACCAAGAACTCCGCCGCAGATCAGAGAGGTTCCTTCTCCACCCCCAACGCCGTTGAGGTATTTAACGGCAAGGTGCTGGTGCTCGAAGGCTCAAAGACGAGAAACGATATCACCGTGTTCAAGATGACCACCTTCGGCGAGAATCTCCACAAGGCTTTCGAGCTTTACGATGAGGGTCTTTACGTCGAAGCCGCTCCCTACTGGAACGAGGTCATCAAGCGCGACGGCGGCTATACCTACGCTCACGTTGGTCTCGGCAAGGCTGACCTCAAAAACCACAAGTATCACGACGCTATGGAGCGTTTCGAGATCGCAAACGACAAGGACGACTACGACAAGGCGTTCGAGTATTACCGCGACGAATGGCTGCAAGGTCACTTCACGGGCATAGCGGTGGTCGTTGTCATACTCGTTGTGCTCTGGATAGCAAAGAAGATCCTCGACAAAATGGGGATCAGGATATTCCGTAAGAAAGGGGAGAAGTAACGATGTATGAATTTTCAACACTGGGCTGGGTCAGACACGTTATCTTCCACCCGTCCGAGGGGTTTGAAGACCTCCGCTGGAAAAAGCAGGGCTCGATCAAGCTCTCGATAATCATAGTAGTCCTCCTGTTCGTTGCTATGGTAGCGAACAACCGAATGGTCGGCTTCGCGTTCAACACCAATACCGTAAAGGTATTCAACGTTGTACCGCTGATCGTTCAGTCGGTGGTCTACTTCATAACCTGGTGCATAGGCAACTGGTGTATCTGCACACTGCTGGACGGTGAGGGTACCTTCCGCAAGATCGTCATCTACTCCGCCTACGCTCTCGTGCCTTACATCTTCTGCACCTACATAGCAGTCATCTTCTCGAACTTCATCATCAAGGAAGAATCCATCTGGTTCACCTTCTTCTCCTACTTAGGCTTAGGCTGGTCGGTAGTGCTGATGATCTCGGCGATGAAGGCTGTGCATCAGTATTCGCTCACAAAAACACTCGTCTCGATCTTCCTTACGCTCGTGGCGATGCTGCTGATACTCTTCCTGGCGATACTCCTTCTCTCGCTGTTCCAGCAGGTATACGTATTCGTTTATACCGTATACACCGAGATCGCCTACAGGATCCGCGGATAACAGGGAAAGGAGCTGAAAGAATTGCAGAAAATGAATTACAAGAAAGCACTTACCTTTGCGCTTGTCCTTTCCATGATGCTCACTGCGGGCTCTGCGGCTGCCTTTGCGGACGCCGCCGAAGAAGCCGAGGATACCGCCGCGGCTTCCGAGGACGCAGGCTCCGAGGATTCCGCAGACGAGGAGGATTCGGGTCCCAAGCATGAGCTTGAACCTGCCATCACCGATGAACAGGCATTGGCTATGTGTGAGCTTGCAGCCGAGAACGATCATTTCAAGCTGTACTATGACGAGGAGAATCTCCGTCTGTGTATGCAGAACAAGGGTACGGGAAAGTGCTGGTGGACTTCTCCGATAAACACGGGCGCCGACCCCACTATCGTTGACGAAAAGGGCAACACGATGAAGTCCGGTCAGATATCCCAGGCTAATTCGAGCCTTGCGATAAACATAGGCGACCTTCGTCAGGAAAAGAGAACGGAACTCCCCGCTCCCGCCTACTCCGCCAAGGCTAAGGTAAAGTTCAAGACCGACGCTACGGGCGTTGTTGCCGAGTATAACTGGTCGAGCAACGGCGTCAAGCTGAAATGCCACTACGACCTCACCGACCGCGGACTTCATATGTACGTCAAGACCGATGAGATAGAGGAAAAGGACAATGAGAGCGAAAACGGCAAGGTCCTCACCAAGCTGCTGTTCGCGCCTTACATGGGTGCGGCTTCGTCCTACGACCTCGAAGCAGATCGGCCTACCGACGGCTACATGATAATCCCCGACGGAAGCGGCGCTCTCATCAAGTACAACAACGGCAAGACCAACTACGCCAGCTACTCTCAGAAGGTATACGGCATGGATTACACCGCCGTACCGCTGAACGCTCCCCGCGTTACCGAACAGGCGTACCTGCCCGTTATGGCGACCGTTCAGGGCGATGAGGGTCTGGTCATGATAGCTACCGAGGGTAATGCGAACGTGTTCGCAAACGCTCAGGTAAGCGGTCAGAACAAACAGGCTTACAACAGCTGCTGGTTCATGTTCGAGACACGCAGCACCGATGAATTCTTCATGAGCGGTACCGATCAGAACAAGATCACCGTTTTCGAGAAGTACGGCATCAAGACTCCTCAGTTCGGTGTGGAGTTTATCCCCGTGTTCAACAGCGAGGGCGTTTCCCCCGCGGACTGCGCGAGAGTTTACAGGGATTACCTCGAAAGCGACAGAGGACTTACCGAAAAGGCTGCCGCCAACACCAGCTCCCTGTATGTGGATACCTACGGCGCGGTGCTGAAGGAAGAATCCATAATCGGTATACCTATTACCATCAAGAAGAAGCTCACTACCTTCTCGCAGGCTAAGGAGATCACCGATGCTTTGCAGAGCGCGGGCGCAGAAAAGATAGTCCTTAATTACAACGACTGGACGAAGAACTCTGTCAACAGAGTTGTTTCCACCAGCGGCAAGGCTCTCGGAAAACTCGGCTCCACAAGCGATATGACGGGCATGAACAACGATAACCTAACCGTTTACGGCTCGGTCAATAACTTCACTATGGAGAAGGGCACATGGGGCTTCGGTCAGCTCTCGAATACCGCTATCCGCGTATCGAGCGCTTATTCGAGACAGTCCAAGTACAGCCCCGCCTTCGGAGTGGCAGTCACGGGCGTTTCCCCCGCACTTATCGCCCCGAATACCTACACCAAGATATTCGATCAGACCCTTGACAGCTTCAAGTCCAACGGTGTGACCAACATGGGTCTCGGCGACTGGTCTACCAAGCTGGTAAGCGACTTCTCCAAGAAGAACGGCTCTTCGAGAAACGATACGATGAACAACCTCGTGAACCTCTACAGCAAGGCTGTAGAAGGCGGCGAGAAGATCATCGCGGCAGGCGCCAACTCCTATATACTCCCCTACGCCGACGCGATAACCGATGTTCCCGTATACTCCAGCGCCTTCAACATCAGCGATATGGACATACCGTTCTATCAGATGGTCATTCACGGCGTTGTACCTTATTCAAGCAAGGCTGTGAACGGAAGCTCGAATACCGACCTTACCTTCATGAGGGCTATCGCGGCAGGCTCCGACCTCAATTACGACATGATCTATGAGGATGCAGACGAGCTGCTCGATACCAATGACGATACCCTCTACTACTCCCACTGGTCGGGCTGGACGGAGACCGCAGGCAATCAGGCAAGGCTCGCCCGCGAGATCTTGGGACCCGTAAGCGATTACAAGATCGCCGATTATGAGGTCGAGGGCGATGTGATCAAGACCACCTACGAAAAGGACGGCTCTCAGATCACTATAGAAGTAGATACCGCGAACCGCACCGTCAAGGCGAACGGCAAGACCTACGACCTTGAAGCAGAGGGCGCGGTAGATAAAGGAGGTGCCAACGGCTGATGGCTGAATTAGAAAAAACAACAGAAGCAACAGAAGCGCAGAGCACGACTCCCGCAGCGGCTCCCGAAAAGCATAAGGGACTCAATATCCCATACGAGAAGAGAAAGGCGCTCTACGGCTACGGCTTCATCGCGCTGTGGTTCTTCGGAAGCATCTACTTCTTCATACTGCCGCTTATCCAGTCGCTTATCTACTCGTTCCATCAGACAAAGATCGTTACGGGCGGCATGGAGATGTCGAATCCGGGCTTCAAGAACTACTACAATGCGTTCAGAAAGGATCAGTACTACGTACCCGCTCTGACCGCCATGATAAAGGATACCCTGCTCAATACCCCTCTTATCATAGTTTTCTCGGTATTCATAGCAGTTATCCTTAATCAGAAATTCAAGGGCAGAACGGCAGCCCGTGCCATATTCTTCCTGCCTGTTATCATCGCTACGGGACCTGTTATCGACATCATCAACGGTAATATGTCCACGGGCGGCTACGCGGGCGGCTCCGAGCAGTTCTCGACCATGTTCGAGACTAACCTCGTTGACGACCTGCTCAACTTCCTCGGGATATACAACATCAGCGACAGGCTGACGACAATTATCTCCGAGCTCACAGCGGACATCATGAACCTCGTATGGAAATGCGGTATCCAGATAATCCTCTTCCTTTCTGCTTTGCAGGGCATACCCTACTCCGCCAAGGAAGCGGCTTCCATGGAGGGTGCTACCTCATGGGAATACTTCTGGAAGATCACCGTTCCCTACATCAGCCCTATGCTCATAGCGGCACTTGTTTACACCATCGTCGATTCCTTCGTCGATCCTTCCAATGATGTCATGACCCTTGTTCTCAATCAGTCGAAGCAGTGGGAGCACGGCTACTCCGCGGCGCTCGCGTGGGCATACTTTGCCATCGTCGGCGCGATACTCGCGATAGTCCTTGCGATCATCAACAGATTCGTTTACTACGAAGTAGAATAAAGGGGGGATAACAATTGGCAACCAAAAAAGAAGAAAGAGAATTTGAAAAAGAGCGGAAGAAGGCTATAAAAGAGCGTTACGCCCGTATGAAGAAGGAGGGTCTGGAGAAATACTTCACCCCCGACCAGATACGCTACAACCGCAACCGCCGCATAATCGGTGCGGTATGGCCCGTATTCAGAGCCCTGATACTTTTCGGACTTGGATTTGTTATCATGTATCCTCTCCTGTTCATGCTCTCGACCGCATTCAGACCCAATGAGCAGATGAACGATCCCTCGATCGTTTGGCTGCCCAAGAGCTTTACCCTTGACAACATCAAGCAGACGGCTCAGGTTATGAAATTCGATACATTCTCCCCGTCGATACTCTCCAACACCATCGTGAACACCATCGTGCTCAATGTCGTGGCTTCGGTACTTCAGGTAGTTACCTGCTCTATCACGGGCTACGGCTTCGCGCGATTCAAGTTCAAGGGCAGAAACGTGCTCTTTGCGATCGTTATCCTCATGATAATCGTACCGCCTCAGATCACGACTATCCCCCTGTACTTACAGTTCGCATACTTCAAGCTGTTCGGCATTATCCCGATCTACAGCGGTGCTACGGGTCCCGACGGAAATCCCGAGCTGGTATCGCTCATAAACAGCGGACTTACGATGTACCTTCCCGCGCTCTTCGCAAACGGCATCAAGGCGGGTCTGTTCATCTACATCTTCCGCCAGTTCTTCCGCGGACTCCCCAAGGAGCTTGAGGACGCCGCGTACCTCGACGGCTGCGGACCTTTCGAGACCTACGTTAAGATCATGATACCTAACGCGAAGACCTCCTTCCTGACGGTATTCCTCTTCTCTATCGTATGGTACTGGAACGATTTCTACGTATCGTCGTCATTCTTCACCGAGAACAACACGGTAGCGCTTATGCTGAAAAACTTGGACGCCGCCCTACAGCAGCAGCTGTTCGACGGTCAGACAGTAAGCATAAGACAGATCATAGTATGGCTCGAATCGGGCTGCTTGCTTTCGATCACACCGCTGCTCATAATGTACACCTTCCTGCAAAAATACTTCGTTGAAGGTGTTGAGCGCTCGGGTCTTACGGGTATGTGATATTACTCGCGTTATCAAAAAAACAAGAGCCGTCCTCGGGCGGCTCTGTTTGTTTATGAGGTGATAATTATGGCAGGCTGTGTTGTTTACGTACACGGCAGGGGAGGCAGCGCTTCCGAGGCGGAGCATTACCGGGGGCTGTTCAAGGACTTCGATGTTTACGGCTTCGATCATAAGGCGCAGAGCCTGCGGGAAGCGTCGGCAGAGTTCCCGCCCTACTTTAACGAACTGCGCTGTAGGTATGATGAGATCATACTCATCGCCAACAGCATAGGGGCGTACTACTCTATGTACACGCTCGGCGAGGGCGTTATCAGCCGCGCTTTCCTCATCTCGCCCGTGGCGGATATGGAGGGGCTTATCATCGGCATGATGAAAGCCTGCGGCGTCGGTGAGGAACAGCTTCGGAACGAGGGTATTATCCCCACGCCCTTTGGCGAGGAGCTGCGGTGGGAGGAGCTTTGCTATGTGCGGGAGCACCCTCCGAAGCCCTTTGCGCCGACCGAGATACTTTACGGCGACGGGGACGAGCTGTCCTCTCTCGAAGCCGTTGAGCGCCTTTCGCGGGAGCTGAACGCGGGGCTTACGGTCATGAAGGGCGGAGAGCATTGGTTCCACACTCCCGAACAGATGGCGTTCCTCGATAATTGGATAAGCAGTCTGATGTAAAAATACCCCCGAACGGTCAAGTTCCGTTCGGGGGTATCGTCATGTGCTATTCTTTTTTGCTCTCGCTGTCTGCGGAGCTTTCGGTCTTAGTTTCGGCAGAAGCGGTACCCGAAAGTATCTCCTCGGCGATGCTGTCAGTCTGCTCAGAGGGCATTTTCGCCAGCTCCTTGTAGGTGTAGCCCGCGGCAGCCACCATATCGGGGTCGATGCCGCGGGTGTAAAGGGAGAACTTTATCTGCGTCACGTCCGAAATGCTCACATCGTCGGAGATGTTGTCCCACTCGGTAAAATCGGGGAGCTCTATAGGCTCGGACTCGTAGGACACATCGGAAATGTCGGTAGTGATGACGTTCTTTTCCGATTCGCTAACTACTTTCGTGAGCTTCAGCGCGGGCTTCTCGAATGTGAACGTAAACTTCTCTCTCACGCCCCCCGAGGTCGAGGTGTAGACCTCGATAACGCTGTCATCGTTATCCTGCACATCGAACAGGTCGTCGCCCTTGCCTATCCTTATGAAAGCGTTGCCGAATGAACCCGTTTCGTCGCTGGTGCGGTAGCACTGTATGACGGGCATGACCATGTAGCTCTGTCCGTCCACCGTGTAAAATTCGGTGTAGACGTCGTTATTGTCCATAGACACTAATCCATCGGAGCCGTGCCTTATCATGCGGCATTTCGTCCCCGAGATCGCTGTGTCGCCGGTGATCGTCATGGAAATGTCGTAGTCGCCGTTGTTGAGATGATCGCTGAAATCCGCCGCGAGCGTGCGGTCGGAGATTGGTTCGGAGTTTTCGCTGCTGCTATCCGATGAGCCGCAGCCCGCGAACATCACCGCGGCAGCAGTCACCGCCGCCGCCCTGACAAATTTATGCATATGATCCTTCACCTTCATTTGCTTTTTCTGTACATCAGCCTTGTTTCGAGATCCTCGTTGTTAAAGCCCACCGAGAACGCCCCTGCCGTCACAGCCGCGAGTATGAGCTGCAAAACGGGGTATACCGCAAATACCGCGGGGTGAAGGTGGGCTATCTCCATATCGCCGACGAACAGGTTAATTATGCCCCATAGTCCCGAGTTCAGCGCTTTGAAGGGCAGCACCGCCGAGGGTACAGCCCCCGCATATGACAGCCCCAGCACTCCGAGGGTCAGAAGCGGCGGGACTATCGACACCGCGCCTAAAAGCACCCCGAACCCGCGCTTCACGTTATCGCCGCGGACGTCGTTCTTGATACGGGCTTTGCAGCCTTCCTTGAAGCCGAAGTCAGCCATTACCATGATGTAGGTGATGAAGCCCAGCACGCCGAAGATAATGTCGCCCGCCCTGCCCATAACGACGCGCAGCGCCAGCAGGGACAGGAAGATGAACACCCCGAAGAACTCACACTCCAGCCATTTGAGCAGCGCGAAAAGCAGAGCCCTCGTCCTGCCGTAGCGTTCCTCGTCCGAGTAGTCGGAGGGCTTTTTTGCAGCTGTTTCTTTGCTATCGTTCACGCTCAAATCTTCGCCCTCCCGTCACAGCTTCGCGCCGCCGTAGGCGACCTCGCTGCGGTACTTCTCTATCCGTTCGTTAAGCAAGCCAATGAGCCGTTCGTAGCCCTCGGCGGAAAGCTCCTCCGTCAGCGTTTCGGCAGTCTCCGAAAGGTCGGAGCAGTTCGTGCCGTACCAGATGGTCGCTTCAAGGCAGGCAGGCGGGAGCTCGGCAGGCGGCTCCTCGCCCTTTTTGGGCTTCGGGGGCTTCTTGGGGACTATGCGGTAATTGAACTCGCTCAGCAGGCTGCCCGCCCAGACGTTCCCGAAATCGAAGTACGCAAAGGTAGGCACATCTATATAACCGTGATACATGAAAATACTCCTTTAAATAATGTACATCTATTATACCACCATCGGGCGGAAATGTCAAATGCTGTAGGGGCGCACACGCAGGTGTGCTGCTACAAGGTCTATATCACATTATTTGTAAAATTGATTTACGTGTTCGTCCGAGTTTTTTTCAGGTTCTCGATGACTATGCAGGTAACGTTGTCCTTGCCGCCGTGGTCGAGGGCGAGGGAGACCAGTGCCGATGCGGGGGAATTGCTGCTCTCGGTGAGGGCGGCTGCGATCTCCTCATCTGTCACCATATCGGTGAGCCCGTCGGTACACATCACGAGGGCGCAGCCCTCCCCGAACGTGACAGCTTCGCATTCGGCGGAGGTAAGTCCGCGGTGGCTCCTGTCCTCCCCGAGAAAGTGAGTGAGGGCGTGGCGGTCGCGGCTGGTACGCGCCTGTTCCTCGGTGTAAAGTCCCGCGTCGAGTTTTGCGACTGCCGCTGTATGGTCACGGGTCAGCGGCGAAAGACCGCCGTCTGCGCCGCGAATATACACCCGCGAATCCCCGAGGTAGTAAGTGCGGGCTGTCCCGTCCCCTACGCAGACTGCCGCGAAGGTCGAGCCTCCCGAGGAAGCGCCCCTGTCTCTCAGCATATCGAGGATAGCACCGTTAGCGCTTCGGCAGAAATCGTCTATGAGGGTTTTGAGCTCATAGGGAGCGGCGGCTGTCAGGCTGTCGAAGGCTCTTTCGAGCGCCACTGCCGAGAGAGCGGAAGCCGCTTCGCCGTGAGCCTCGCCGCCCATGCCGTCGAATATCCCGAAAACGTGAGTGCCGCCTGTCAGTTCGATATAGCAGTCCTGTTCCTCCTTGCCGAAGGTATGTCTGCACCGTCCGTCGATGAAGAAGCTATCCTCATTAGTCTCGCGGACGAGTCCTTTATTGGTGGCGTAGCTTATCCGAAGGAAGCTCGTCCCCTCGGGGATATGTTCATCGGAGGGAGCGGCAGGCTGTTCCTTAATTCCGAAGAGTCGTTTTAAGAATTCAAAAATGACCGTCCCCTCCTTTCGGGAAATCATAATATGTAAGGCTGACCGTACTGCACAAACCGATGTAGGGCGGGGGCTTGCTCCCGCCATTCGTCCCGCATTATTCGGTGTAGGGTCAAGGCTTGCCCCGACCTCATGGGCGGTGCGCCTTTGCCCGCCTTGCGGCGGGTCTGGGGGTTGCACGAAAATCGCTTACGCTCTTTCGCGCAATTAAATCG
>CACZJT010000034.1 GCA_902781565.1 uncultured Ruminococcus sp. | reverse complement strand
TGCAAGGGCTCCTCGCCCTTGACCTCGGCAAGGGGCTAACGCCGCCCCTTGCATCCGGCGTGTTTGTGCTACAGTGTGCCGCTTTCTTTATTTGTGCCTGCGGTCAATTTACACTTTCCACACTTCATCTGACGTCCTGCGGCTTCGGCGGAGCGTGTTTCGCTTGGCGTACCGCGTCCGCATATCCGTCGCGCAGCGACACCTTCAATTCCGCATTCCTAATTCCGCATTCCGAATTATCTTCACAGCTCCGCTTTCGCCGCTATTCGGTAAATCTCCGCTATGTCCTTCGAGCTTAGCGGCACGAATCCGCCCGATCTGCCGTAGCCTATCTCGTACTTCTCTATGAACAGCGGGATATCTTCGACTTTGGCGCCAAGCTCCGTAAAGTTTATCGGCATTCCGATGCTGTGCAGAAATCTCCTGAACGCTTTTATCCCCGCAAGCGCCGTCCTCTCGGGGGCTTCAAAATCCATCGCACAGCCGAATACCCTCGTCGCCATCTGACAGAACCTCATCACGTTATGCTTGTATACGAACTCCATCCACGCGGGCATTATCACCGCCAGCCCCGCTCCGTGGGCGCAGTCGTATACCGCCGAGAGCTGGTGCTCGATGTTGTGGCTGTTCCAGTCCTGCTCCCTGCCGACGCCGACGATGTTGTTGTGAGCTACCATTCCCGCCCACATGATGTTCGCCCTCGCGTCGTAATTGTTCGGGTCTGCGATGACGCGCGGAGTCTCCTTGACCATAGTCGTCAGCACCGCTTCGCAAAGCCTGTCCGTGATCTCGACTTCCTTCGTGTTGGTGAAGTAGCGCTCGAAAACGTGCGCCATTATGTCCGTCGCACCGCAAGCCGTCTGATAGGCGGGAAGCGTCTGCGTCACCGCGGGATCCATTACCGAGAACTTGGGTCGGATAAGGTCGGAGCTCGTGCCTTTCTTGATGAGCCCGTCCTCCTTCGTTATGACCGAGTTGCCCGAGCCCTCGCTCCCCGCGGCGGCTATGGTCAGCACCACTCCCACGGGCAGAGCCTTTTCGGGAGCCTTGCCCCTGTAAAAGTCCCAAAAATCTCCCTTATACGGAACGCCTATGGCTATAGCCTTAGCCGAATCTATGACAGACCCGCCGCCGACAGCAAGCATCATATCAACGCCCTCGGCGCGGGCAAGCTCTATTCCCTTGTATACCAGAGCATCGCGGGGATTCGGCTTAACGCCGCCCAGCTCGCACCATGTTATACCGCTCTTTTCGAGGGAAGCCTTCACCCTGTCCAGAAGCCCCGACTTCACCGCCGAACCTCCGCCGTAGTGTATCAGCACCTTGCTCCCGCCGTATTTCTTCACGTATTCTCCGCACTCGTCCTCTCTGTCCCTTCCGAAAACGAACTCGGTGGGGCTGTAGAAATTAAAATTATCCATGTTTCATTACTCCTTTAAAAATCTGCTTTCATCTTTTCGATAGCGGCTATGACCTTGTCGCACCACTCGTCGAATTCCTTGTCCTCGTTCTGCAATTCGGGGTGAGCGAGGATATTTTTCACGGTCATTTTTATCCCTTCGGCGGCTGATATCTCCGCCTTGAAACCGGGGACTATCGACTTTATCTTCGAGTTGTCGAACTCCACCGAATTAGCCTTGTCGCCGATAAGACTTCCCGTGAAGTCGTAGTCTTTCCCAAGCTCCGCGAGGGTCTGCGATGAAACGTAATAAGGAACGGGCGCTCTGCCGACCGCTTCGCCTATGGCGTTGTAAATGCAGTTCCAGCTCACGCTCTCATCGGAGGTGATGTGGTACGCCTGACCTATGGCTTCAGCCCTGCCGATGAGCCCCACGTAAGCCCGCGCGAAGTCGCTGTTGTGGGTGATAGTCCAGAGGGAGGTGCCGTCACCGTGTATAATGACAGGTTTGCCTTCCATGATGCGCTTCACCACCTGCCAGCTCCCGCCGTTCCCGTGAACGCCCAGCGGCACGCTCCGCTCGTCATAGGTATGGCTGGGGCGAACTATCGTGACGGGGAAGCCGTCCTTTTCGCACCTTTCGAGCAGGTATTCCTCGCAGGCCTTCTTGTTGCGGGAGTATTCCCAGTAGGGATTTTCGAGGGGCGTTTCCTCGGTGATGATGTGGCTCTTAGGGGGCTTTTGGTAAGCCGAAGCGGAGCTTATGTAGATGAACTGCTTTGTCCTGCCGTTAAACAGGCGGAAGTCACGTTCGAGCTGCTGCGGCACGAAGCCGATGAATTCTCCCACGCAGTCGAAGGTGAGTCCAAGCTCATCGAGCTTTCGGGCTGTGTCCTCCTCATTACCTATATCCGCGGTGATGAAGCGGACGTTCTCGGGGAGCGGGACTTTTCTGTTCCCGCGGTTGAGCAGGTAAAGCTCATGCCCCTGTTCGGCGAGGAGCCTTGTTATCGCCATGCTGATAGTACCCGTACCGCCTATAAACAGTATTTTCATGATGTGACCTCCTGTCTGTTATGATTCGTCATCAATAATGATAGCATATCCTTCCGCTCAAATCAATAGAGTGTGCAAAAAATTATTCTTTTGTTCATTATTTTTATGACGAACAGCAAATATCGAGCTGACAAAGCAATTTTACCGCAGAGAACGGCTCCCGTTCCACACCCCGCAGCAGACAGCAGGCAACATCAGCCGACAAACGTTCATGGTGCTTTAAAAACGCGCTATAGCGTGCTTTTTCGGTCAGGCACCACAAAAACCACAAAATCCATAGAAAAAGAGAAAGCAGCAGCTTTGAGGGGGTATGTGCTATAGTAAACCATTCCCGCGAAATATAAAACCTACTTATTCTATAGGGATATTATAATATATAAGCATATATACAGTATCTATCATATACTTTTGCACATCGGGCAAGTCCAGCCGCCCGCATTACGAATGCGGGTATTAACTTCGTTAATACGTGCGCTCCCCTGCATAGTCAAAGTTCAAATGTTTATGTCTATTACTACTATCTCTTACACAGAAGAATATACCTGCCGATAATGGCAGACGAACACTTCATGTTTGCGGCAGACCGAACGATCTCATTTTCATTGGTTTTTGTGGTTTTTCTGTAGGCTGAGAGAAAAAGCACGCTATAGCGCGTTTTTGAAGCACCATGACCCTCTGTTGTCTGCTGTTGTCTGCTGTAGGCTGTGGCAGCGCATGGGTGCGCCGGCGCTCACGCCGCTTGACAATCGCGGGGAATTGTGCTATAATCGTAACAGAAGACAGTCGGTATTTGAAAATGTAAACTTTCTGTTACGGAGCGGCTTTTTTCCCCTGCGCTTCCGTATAAACAGATAAGAATACAACGAGGAGGCGCATATCATGGAAAAACTGCTCAGGGAACTTTTCGACAGACAGCGGTTCGAGGGTCACGGCGCACTTGCAAAGGCGGTGGACGACGTGCAGAGCAGATATTTCGGCGGAGGTCTGGAGCTTTCCGAGGAGGAGCTCGACCTCGTTTCAGCGGCGGGCGAGCCTGCGTCCGTGGGTATACGCCTGAACGAGGATAAGAAGAAATGAATATTTCCCCCGACAGGGACAGCCTCTATCACGAATACAGCGGCAGGGTAGCGGCGTATATCGGTAGCCGCGTCAGCTCCCGCGAGGACGCGGAGGACCTCTGTCAGGAGGTCTTTATGAAGGTCTATTCCTCTGCGGAGAGCTACGACTGCTCGAAGGCGGGGGTCTCTACCTGGATATTCACCATCACCCGCAACACCGTCATCGACTATCTTCGTTCAAAAAAGGAAACTTCCGAGCTTCCCGAGGAGCTTGCGGACGAGAGCACTCTTACCGACCGCACCTTTGAAGCCCTCGCGGACGCGGTGAGCGGTCTGCCGAGGGAGCAGAGGGACATAATCGTGCTGAGATACTACAACGGTCTTACGCTCAAGGATATCGCCGCCCTGATGGGGATATCCTACGGCATGGTGAAGCTGCGGCACAAGAATGCGCTCGACTTCCTGAAAGCAAGTCTTGCCAAATAACAACACTGAACAACACTGCGCGCTTCGGCTTCGGGTCGGGGCGCGTTTTTTTGAAAATATTCACTTTGGGGGACTTGATAAATCTCACGGGATATGTTATAATAGAATATACTGTATAAAAACGTAAGGAGTTAAGCATGGTATACGATAACATTCTTGAAGCGGTCGGACATACTCCGATGATACGCCTAAACAACATAGTCGGCAGCGGGAGCGCCGAGATACTCGTGAAGTTCGAGGGGCTGAACGTGGGCGGTTCGATAAAGACCCGCACGGCGCTCGCCATGATAAAGAAAGCCGAGGCGGACGGTCTGCTTGATAAGGACAGCGTGATAGTCGAGCCTACGAGCGGTAATCAGGGCATAGGACTTGCGCTCATAGGCGCGGTGAGGGGTTACAAGACAAAGATAATCATGCCCGATTCTGTCAGCGAGGAGCGGCGCAAGCTGGTTCAGCACTACGGCGCGGAGGTCATTCTCGTGCATGACAGCGGCAACATCGGCGACTGCATAGAGGAGTGTGTGAATATCGCCATCGACATGAAGTCGAAGGACGCGAAGGTTTTCGTTCCCCAGCAGTTCGAGAACCCCGCGAATCCCGAGGTGCATATGAGAACTACCGCACAGGAGATACTGGAGCAGGTGGGTAAGCCGATACACGGCTTCTGCTCGGGCATAGGCACGGGCGGCACTATCACGGGCATAGGCACGGCTCTGAGGGAGAAAAACCCCGACATTGAGATATGGGCTGTAGAGCCCGAGAACGCCGCGATACTTTCGGGCGGCTCGGTGGGCACGCATTTACAGATGGGCATAGGCGACGGCGTTATCCCGAAGATACTGGACACCTCGATCTATTCCGACATCTGCATAGTGCGGGACAAGGACGCTATCAGGACATCTAAGGAGCTTGCGGCGCGTGAGGGCATCATGTGCGGGATCTCGAGCGGTACGAACGTCTGCGCGGCGATGAAGCTGGCGAAGAAGCTGGGCGAGGGCAAGACGGTGGTAACGGTGCTCCCCGACACGGCGGAGAGGTATTTCTCGACCCCGCTGTTCCGCGAGGTGAATTACTGGTGCGATCACAGCGAGGTGTGAAACCTTTGTGAATACGCTGTAAAAAGGCTGTTCCCGCGCTTGACAACATCGGGAGCAGGTGTTAAAATTGAATGTGAAGTTATGCGACAGTTCGTTTGCGCCATCCTGTCGAAAAACAAAACCAGGGCATTTTCCGAGGGCGTAATGCGCCCACGTACAGGAAAATTGCGCCCGTGAGAACGGGCGTTTTTTGTGAGCATTGCAGGAGTGCCTGCGGGGTCGGTGGGCTTATGCCTGCCTTGCGGCAGGTTTGGGGTTTCACGAAATGCGCTTCGCTGTTTCGTGAAATTAAATCGGCGATACGTGCGGTTCACGGAACGTTGTGCGGGGCTGTTGCTTTGTCCCTTATTTATCGGGGGTTTTTTAATCGCCGATTTAAACGGACGGTCGGCTTGCGGTTCTTTTATTGCTTTGTGGGTTCGGTCGGCTTTGCTTTTTTGCGCCTGCGGCGCAACGGGGGCTCTGCCCCCACGCGATGCCCCCACGCGAACTTCGTTCGCTCCCCTGCAAGGGAAAACCCTTCTGAAGAAGGGTTATTCCCTTGACTCTTTCCTAAGACTTTTGGTCTGTGCTACTGTACGCTTTTTATTTTTTGGAGGTGATACCGTGGGCGATGTTAATTTCGAGCATTACAAGGTATTCTACTACGTCGCGCGGTCGGGGAATATCACCTCGGCGGCGCGGGCGCTCTATCTCTCTCAACCCTCTGTCTCACGCGCGGTGGCAGGGCTTGAGGAAGAACTCGGGTGCAGGCTTTTCGTCCGCTCCAAAAAAGGCGTGGAACTCACCGCCGAGGGTCGTCAGCTCTATAAGCACGTCAGTATCGCCTGCAAACACTTCTTCTCCGCCGAGGAGGAACTTTCCCTCATGAAAAGCGAGACTTCGGGCATTCTTCGCCTTGCGGTCAGCGACGCGGCTTTCCAGCAGCGCATAATCTCCCGCATAAGCGCCTTCCACGCCGAACACCCCTCGGTGCATTTGAAGATAGACAATATGCCTACCCCCGAGACTATCGAGGCTGTGCATAACAACGTGGTGGATATGGCGGTGGTGACTACCCCCTTCCGCTCACCCTACGAGCTTCGTATCACCGAGCTTTGCGAGCTGAACGATATAGCCGTGGCGGGACAGGGCTTCGCGTACTTAAAGGACAAGCCCCTCTCCCTCGCGGAACTCAACGACTACACCCTTATCACTCTGGAGGAGGGCAGCACTACCCGCAGTTTCTTCGAGGAGCTTTTCAGCCGCAACGGTATACTCATGTCCCCCGATATCGAGCTGGGGTCGATAAGCCAGGTGCTCCCGCTGGTGCGGGGAAACCTCGGAATCGGCTTCGTTCCCGCACCGATAGCCGCCGATGATATACGCCTCGGGAACATCTTCCGTATCGAGATAAAGGAGGAGATACCTTCGCGGAGCATATGCCTTATCACGGACGAGGATTACGAGATAAGCGACGTTATGACCGCATTTACCGAATCACTGACCTCGGAGATGACGGCGGGAACGGAGGGAGGAACAGGAGCATGAAAGAATCGAAGAAGAAAAAGCGCGGACGCGCCGAACTGGCGGTGGAACTGCTCGAAAAGAAGTACCCCGACGCCGTATGCTCGCTGACCTACGTGAAGCCTCACGAGCTGATGATAGCGGGACGGCTCTCGGCACAGTGTACCGATGCGAGGGTGAATATCGTCACGAAGGAGCTTTTTGCAAAGTACCGCACCATAGAGGATTTTGCGAACGCCGATGTCGCCGATATCGAGCGTATCATCATGCCCTGCGGACTGTATAAGACCAAGGCGAAGTCGGTGGTCGGTATGTGCAGGAGCATAATGGAGGACTACGGCGGCGAGATACCCGATACCATTGAGGAGCTGACGAAGCTCCCGGGCATAGGGCGCAAGACCGCGAATCTGATACTCGGGGACGTTTTCGGCAAGCCCGCCATAGTCTGCGATACCCACTGCATACGCATATGCGGAAGGCTGGGGCTCACAACAAGCAAGGACCCGGTAAAGACCGAGAACGAGCTTCGGGAGCTTTTGCCCCCCGAGAAGTCCTCGGACTTCTGCCACAGGCTGGTGCTGTTCGGGCGGGAGGTGTGCAAGGCAAGGGGTCAGAAGTGCGCGGACTGTGAGCTTGCGGAGATATGCCCATCCTGCGGAAAATGATATATTGCATATATTGGATATTGGAGTTGACGAAATGTACGGACTTAAAACATCGGCTTCCTTTGACAGCGCCCATTTTCTTGCGGGCTACAAGGGGAAGTGCGCGAATATACACGGTCATCACTGGGTGATAGAAGCGGAGCTTTGCTCCAAGACCCTTGTCCCCGAGGGCGAAAAGCGGGATATGGTGATCGACTTCGGGGACTTCAAGAAAGCCGTCCGCGCCCTTGCGGACAGCTATGACCATGCGCTCATTTACGAGAGCGGGACGCTCAAAGCCGCCACCCTTGCGGCTTTGAGGGACGAGGGCTTTAAGCTCATCGAGATACCTCACCGCCCCACAGCGGAGAATTTCGCCCGCATTTTTTACGAAGCGCTCTCGGCGCAGGGTCTGCCAGTCACCCGCGTGACCGTTTACGAGACCCCCGAGAACTGCGCCTATTACGAGGTGTGACATGGGAACTTTTCGGCTCGCGGAGCATTTTGTGAGCATAAACGGAGAGGGGCGCTTCGCGGGGGAGCTGGCGCTTTTTCTGCGCTTTGCGGTCTGCGACCTGCGGTGCGACTGGTGCGATACCCTATGGGCGGTCGGCAAGGGTGCGCCCTATGTGCAGATGTCCGCAGAACAGCTCGTCGGGATAGCAGAGCGTGCGATCTCGGACTGCGGCGTTCGGAACGTTACCCTCACGGGCGGAGAGCCGCTCTTGCAGGATGACTTGGCGGAGCTTTGCGGGAAGCTCTCGGCTATTGGACTGAGGGTCGAGATAGAGACCAACGGCGCAAGACCTCTCGCACCCTTTCTTGCGGACTGCGGAAAACGGGGCTGCCGTCCCGTCATCACTATGGACTACAAGCTGCCGTCGAGCAAAATGGAGAGCCGTATGCACACCGCGAATTTCACGGAGCTTAAAGATACCGACACGCTGAAATTCGTCTGCGCTTCAAGGGAAGACCTCGAACGCGCCGCAGAAGTTCTGGAGGAGTTCAAGCCCGTATGCGCGGTGTATCTGAGCCCCGTACACGGGCGCATAGACCCAGCGGAAATGGTGGAGTTCATGAAGGAGCGGCGGCTCGGCGGCGTAAGGCTGCAATTGCAGCTTCATAAATACATCTGGGAGCCCGAACGGAGAGGAGTATAGTCAAGGGTATGGACAAGGAAAAGATAGAATATCATGTGCGCGGGATTCTCGAAGCGATAGGCGAGGATCCCGACCGCGAGGGTCTGCGTGAGACCCCCGACCGCGTGGCGCGTATGCTCGAAGAGGTGCTGGCGGGGACGGCTTACAGCAATCACGATATCGCCGTAATGTTCGGAAAGACTTTCACCTCCGAGGGCAGCGAGGACATTGACAGCGCGGTGGTCATGAAGGACATCACGGTTTTCAGCTACTGCGAGCATCATCTGGCGCTGATGTATGATATGAGGGTGAACGTGGCGTATATCCCCCGCGGAAGAGTGCTGGGGCTCAGCAAGATAGCCCGTATCTGCGACATGGCGGCGAAGCGCCTGCAATTGCAGGAGCGGCTCGGCAGGGACATCGCCGAGATAATCTCCGAAGCGGCGGGGACTCCCGATGTGGGCGTGAAGATAAGCGGCTGTCACAGCTGTATGACTGCGCGGGGCATAAAGAACGCCTCCGCCGTGACGGTGACGACTACATTCATGGGAGCATTCCGCAGCGACAGGGAGCTTAAAGCACTTGTGGACTGAGATACAGTAAACGAGAAAAAGGCATACTGTACCGAATATCATACAGTATGCCTTTTAATTGTCTCCGAAGGGATTTGTGCCCTGCCATGCAAGGGAAGCTATGAAGGGGTCTGCGAGGGTATCGTGAAGCGCCCGCGAGAAGTAGACCGAGTTCATGAAGCGGTTCTGTATCTCCTCACGGAGGTCGAAGTCCGCGTCCGCCAGCTTGTCGAAGGGCATATATCCTCCCGCCATCATTGCGTGACCGCCGCCCGTGCCGATGTCCTTGAGGGCGTTTGAGGTTATGGTGCCCGCGTCAAGGTAGTCGAGAGATGAGCGTATGGAGAATTTCAGCCCGTCCCCCCTGTAGCCGTAGGCAATGGCGAACTGTATCTCCACCAGCGTCAGCATGAAGTCGCATACCGAAGCGATGAGCCCGTCGGAAGCCTGACAGTTGATGAAGGCGAAGCCCACGCCGTCATATACGGTAATGGTCGTGAGCGCTTCGGTGTAGGCTTTGAGCTCTTTAAATTCCATCTGGTGGTTCGAGAGCTGTTTGAGCCGATCTTCGTCGCAGAGGACGAACAGCCTGCGGAACATCTCTATATCCAGCTCGGTAACGCCGCGGTTGAAGCTCTCGGTGTCCATTTTAAGACCGTAGAGCAGCACCGTTGCGGTATCGGTATCAAGCTCAATGTCGTTTGAAAAGAAATAATCCGCCACAAGGGTCGCACAGGAGCCGCATATCCTTACGTCGCGGTATTGATAATCCGACACGACGACGGTGGGGTGGTGGTCGATACAGCCAACGACCGTCCCGCGGGTATTGGCAACGTTCGAGTTGTTGGGCTGAGTATCCACGGTGACAACGTAATCATCGGCGGTCATCTCGTAAAGTTCGTCTACCTCGGTCATCTCGATGTTAAAGATATGTACAAGCCCTGCTATGGAAGCCTTGCTGATAGAGCCCTTGTAGCATATCCGTGCGGGGATATCGAAGTGAGTGAGCAGTCTTTGCAGTCCGTAGGCGCTCGATATCGCATCAGGGTCGGGGAAGTTGTGGGTCTGTATGAATACCCTGTGACCTTTGAGCGTTTCCAAAAGACATTCCAGTCTTTTAGTCATATCCTGATCCCTCTCAATCAAGAAATTAGACTTCCTCGGAAGTCTATATATATTTATTCTACCACACTTTTCCGACTATTTCAACAGCTTTTTTTAAACGAAAGCAATTTTGTTGATCCTTCACAAAATTGAGCCGTCTATATGTGAGATTTGCCCATTGCGGTCGTCGGCTCATCTGCGGGAACGGCGGAAAAAGCGTGCTATCCGCGCGAAGAATCCGAGCTTTTTGGGAGCTTCGGTCAAAGGCGCGGGGGGAAGTTCCGCGGCAGTCTGCGGCTCGTCGGAGGACTGCGCTTCGGCAGTCGGCAGGTCGGGAGCTTCGGGAACGGGCGGCTTTTCGAGGGTGAAGGCGGGCAGGGGAGCGCTTTCCTCTTTTGCGGGGGAATACTCCTCCATGAACCGTTTCTGACAGCTGACCTTAACTCCGTCCGCGGGGAGAGCCCGGGTGTAGGTGCCGTCGGAGTGCTTGACAAACGCCCCCGCCGTGTCGGAAAGCTCCGTCATGAAGCCCCGCACTATCCTCTCGCGGAGCTTCGGGTCTGTTATGGGTGCGGCGGCTTCTACGCGGCGGCGGGTGTTGCGGGTCATGAGGTCGGCGGAGGAGATATAGACCCTCTGCCGCCTGCCGCTCCCGAATATGTATATGCGCGAGTGTTCGAGGAATCGCCCCACCACCGACATCACGCGGATATTGTCGGTGAGCCCCGCGATCCCGGGGCGCAGACAGCATATCCCCCGCACGATCAGCTCTATCCTGACGCCGCGCTTCGAGGCTTCGGTCAGCTTGTTTATCAGCCCCACGTCCGAGAGCCCGTTGAGCTTCGCACCGAAGTAGGCGTAAGCTCCGCTTTCGGCGGCGCGTATCTCTTCATCTATGAGGGCTTCAATGCGGCTCCGCAGGAAGTTCGGCGACACCATGAGCGAGGTCATTCCCTCGGGGAGCCTGCCGCGTTCAAGGGCTCCAAAGACCCGCTCCGCGTCGCTTCCGATGTCGGTGTCGGAGGTGATGAGGGATAGGTCGGTGTACTGCCGCGCGGTGTTCTCGTTGTAGTTGCCCGTGCCGACCTGTGTTATCCTCACGAGCTCACCCTCCCGCAGAAGCGTGATAAGGCAGAGCTTCGAGTGTACCTTGTACCCCCGCATACCGTGAATGACCCTGCACCCCGCGGCTGTGAGCTTCTCGGCGCAGGCGATATTGTGCCGCTCGTCGAAGCGTGCGCGAAGCTCCACGCAGACCGTGACTTCCCTGCCGTTTTCCGCAGCGCGGCAGAGCAGGTCGATGACCCGTGAGTCTTTAGCGGTGCGGTAGAGGGTCATCTTTACCGACGTGACCTCGGGGCTTTCGGCGGCTTCTCCGAGCAGGTCAAGAAAGCTGTCAAAGCTCTCGTAGGGGTAGGAGAACAGCATATCCTCCCGCAAAGCCTTGTCTATCATCGAGCCTTTCGGGGCGGGAGCGGGTGTGTAGGGCGGGTAGAGCAGGCTCTTTCGGTCTGTGAGCATATCCGCAAGCGCAAAGGCGTACCCCATATCGAGGGGCGAGCGCTCCGTGTAGACCTGTTCATCGTTCAGGGAGAACAGACTGCAAAGCTCTGCGCGGAAAAGCTCCGACACCCTGCCGCCCAGCTGCATTCTCACGGCGGGGAGTGCGTCCCGCAGGTTTATGGTCTGCTTCATCGCATCTGTCAGGGGCAGACCCTCCGTCGGCGCGTCGTCGAGGGAGATATCCGCGCTCCGCACAAGTCGCATGGTCACGCACTCGGTCACGGGCTGTCCGACCATTTCCGCTGCGTGTGCCGCGATAAGCTCCTCGGCGAGCAGGTACTCAAAGCTTCCCTCTGCGGGCAGGCGCACGATACGCCCGAAGGCGCCGTCACCGTCGGGGCATACGAATGCCGCCGTCCCGTCCGCGAGCCTTAGAGCCGCGCAGATACGCTTCCCCGCGATGAAAGGCGGAAGGCTGTCCCCGCCGCTCGTGATGACGGTCAGGTGCGGTTTTACCTCGGCAAGATAATAATTGTCCGCAAATTCGGAGCGTTCCGCACCGAGTTCCGCGTATCCGCGACGTGTGATACCCTCTGCGGCGAGGGCGTTCTCTATCCGTGAAACGAAGATATCCCTGCGTTCGCAGAGCCGTCCCGCCTGTTCGTAGACCCGCCTGAGCTGTTCCGAGGGTCGGAGCCTTGTCCGTGGGTCGAGCATACCGTCGTCGCAGAGCCGTCTGTCAATGAGTGTACCCGTGCGCACCATGAAGAACTCGTCGAGGTTAGAACTGAAAATAGCGGCGAATTTCAGCCTTTCAAGCAGAGGAACGTTTGTGTTGTCGGCTTCACCGAGCACACGTTCGTTAAAAGCGAGCCATGACAGCTCGCGGTTTTCGTAGACAGAGCGGTCGTTTTCGGCGGACTGCGGCGACATTGCGTTCCCTCCTTTCGGGGCTGTTATAACATTTTATGCTGTTACCCGATCTTGTAGTATTCCAGCTCGGGGTCGTCTTCTTCTACATTAGAATAGTAAAAATCATTCTTTACCGCGATGGCACAGTTCAGGTGAAAATTGTCAAGAAATTCCTGTCTCTTCTCATCGGTTATGTCATCACGTTTGTACTGTGTGATAAGATCGCGGTTTCTGTTAAGCTTATCCTTCAGGTCGTCGAGCGCGCCTGTGTCCTTCAGGGAGAGTATCGAAATATTGCCGTAATTCCTTAGCCTGTCAAATTTGGCTATGATCGGGAGCGACATTATCTCTGCTTCCGTAAGGCTGCTTACGTCCTCGTATGTGAAGATAAAGACCTTAACATCTTCTTTTCCTACCTCACCGTTTGCGATGACATCGTCGAGCGTGTTCAGCGAGCTGTCGAATTTCAGTATCTTGCCGTATTCATTTTTATCGTAGTAATCGTAACCGGGATAAACGACCTCGTAAATTTGGCTTTTGTCCAGGGGCAGGGCATTTGTTATTTCCGAGCAGATATCCTCCGTATGTACCGAATCCCGAAGCTTGCCGGTCTCGCAGTAATACACAGCCTCATAGCTGTTTCCGTTAAGTTCGATCGTGCCCAAAAGGTCATTGCGTGCCTCCCATAAACCGTAATACATACGACCGGATTCATGCATAACGCACTTGACATCGGTAAGCGAAGCCGTCTCTCCGTGCGCGGCTCTGACCTTGTCGGCAAAAACCTGTTCATACTTATCCACAAGTTCTTCGGCTGCGTTGTCTTCCGCTTTTTGTTCCCGCGCCTGATCTATCACCCAACACGAGCTGAATGACAGGCAGGTAACTGCCGTCATCAATATGACCATTATCCTTTTCATGTTCATTTCACAACACCTTCTTTTATCCGATGTCTGTCCCGCAGGATATTCACTGTCTCGGCGCGGAAAGCACCGCCGTTATCAGTCTCATTCCGACAAGCACTGTCAGCACGCCCGTGATGACTGCGGGCAGAGCACCCCCGCCGTACATAAGCGTTCTCACCCCGTACCATATCATCACAGCTCCGGCGATCACCGCAAACGATCTTATCCCCTTATGCATAAAAAATCACCCCGATATAGTATCGCACACCGGGGTGATGATTATTCACTGTCGGATCAGTCGATCTCGACCATGATCTTCTGACCGAGACGGGAAGCTCCGGCTCTCATGACAACGCGGATAGCTTTCGCGATCCTGCCCTGCTTGCCGATAACTCTGCCCATGTCGGACTCTGCAACGTGGAGGTGATATACAATAACGCCTTCCTCGTTCTCCGGCTCTGCGGAAACGGTCACGGACTCTTTGTCCTCGACCAGTTCGCAGGCGATAGTTCTGAGTAATTCTTCCATTGTGGTTTCCTTTCAAAAGCGTCGGGTCAAACCCTTCGCCGTGCCAAATCAGATAGTGCCGTTCTTCTTGAGAAGAGCCTTTACTCTGTCGGTAGGCTGAGCGCCGTTAGCTATCCATGCCTTAGCCTTCTCATCGTCTACCTTGAGAACTACAGGCTCCTTGGTGGGATCGTAGAAGCCGATCTCCTCGATGAAACGCCCGTCTCTGGGGTATCTCGAATCCGCAACAACTATCCTGTAGAAGGGAGCCTTCTTAGCGCCCATTCTTCTGAGTCTGATCTTTACTGCCATTATATTCACCTCCAAATTATTTCCTATCATATATCAATCGGCAGCCCCGAACCGAATATCAGATCGGCAGAACCGAATTGAAAGCGTATTTAAATATCTCAGTTCATCACACAAACAACATCGTTAAGCCGCACATGATAATAAACGCCCCGAGACCGATATAGAATTTCCTTGCGCCGTCTCTGCCGAACATCTTGACGAACAGCCACGCCTTCGAGCTGCCCATGAACCAATCGTAGTCCTTATACGCGCAGTATATGCAGAACACGCCCGCAGCAATTGTTATCAGTCCGTATATCACGATATCACTTCTTCTTTTTCTTCTTCTCGACCTTCATGACGGGGCTCGCGCTCGTATTTGCGGGGTCGGGCATCATGTTAGCCTGCGGCATTGCGCCCATCATTTTGAGCATATTCGCGCGGCTCATTCTCTGCTTCTTGCCGTGGAGCTTTCCGCCGCCGCCGATGCCGAACTCCTTCATGAGCTTCTGCATCTGGTCGAAGTTTTTCAGCACGTTGTTCACCGAGGTGACGGAGGTGCCGCTTCCCGCCGCGATACGTCTTTTGCGCTTGGGGTCGATGATGGAGGGCTTGCGCCTTTCCGCTTCGGTCATGGACTGGATTATCGCGCGGGTGTATTTGAGCTGTGTCTCGCCGTGAGCGATGTCGGAATCGCTTATCTTTGATGCACCTGGTATCATTCTGATTATCGAAGCTACGGAGCCCATCTTCTGTATCTGCTCCATGTTTTCGAGCAGATCGTTCATATCGAAGCCCTTCTCCTGTACCTTCTTAGCCATGCGCTCGGCGTCGTTCTCGTCTATGGTCATGGTAGCCTTCTCGATAAGGGTGAGCATATCGCCCATGCCCAGTATCCTCGAAGCCATGCGCTCGGGGTGGAACACCTCGAAATCGTCGAGCTTTTCGCCCATGCCCACGAACTTGATAGGCTTACCCGTTACGGAAAGCACCGAGAGCGCCGCGCCGCCCCTTGTATCGGAATCGAGCTTTGTCAGCAGAACGCTGTCTATCCCGAGAGCCTCGTCGAACGCCGAAGCCACCTTTACCGAATCCTGACCGATCATGGCATCGACAACGAGCATGATCTCGTTGGGGTTCGCGAGCTTCTTGATATCTTTAAGCTCCTGCATGAGCTCCTCGTCTATGTGCAGACGCCCCGCCGTGTCTATGATAACAAGGTCGTATCCCTGATCGGCGGCTTCTTTAAGACCCGCCTTGACGATCTTGCGGGGGTCTATCTGTCCCATCTCGAAAACGGGGACGCCCGCCCTCTCGCCTACTATCTTCAGCTGCTCGATAGCCGCAGGTCTGTAAACGTCGGCGGCGATGAGCAGGGGACGCTTTGTCTCCCGCTCCTTGAAATACTTAGCCAGCTTTGCCGCATGGGTGGTCTTGCCCGCGCCCTGCAAGCCGCACATCATGATGATACACGGAGGCTTGCTCGGGAACTCTATACGCGCATTTGCGTTGCCCATCAGCGATATGAGCTCGTCATTTACTATTTTTATTACCTGCTGTGCGGGAGTAAGAGAGGAGAGCACCTCCTCGCCGATGCTTCGCTCGGTGACGTTGTTTACAAAGTCCTTGACGACCTTGTAGCTCACGTCAGCTTCGAGCAGAGCCATTTTCACCTCGCGCATCGCGCTCTTAACGTCGTCCTCGGTGAGCTTGCCGCGCGAGCGCAGCTTTTTGAACACTCCGCCAAGCTTTTCCGAAAGGCTCTCGAATGCCATATCCTTGCCCCCTCCTAAATTAGCTGTATATCTTGATAAACGTATATCCGAAATAAAG
The DNA here is from genome assembly GCA_902781565.1 of uncultured Ruminococcus sp. Lineage (GTDB taxonomy): Bacteria > Bacillota > Clostridia > Oscillospirales > Ruminococcaceae > YE71. The sequence continues at coordinate 18,400 of CACZJT010000034.1, read as the reverse complement.
AAACGTGATACTACGCGCTATTGCAAATCGTAATAACGATTTGCAATCCGCCGTCTTTGACGGCGGGCGGCGCTATGCGCCGCTAAGCGCTCCGTTATATGCCCTCGCCGTCCCCGCCGTCGTTTTCCTCCGCTTCGTACTCCGCGAGTTTGCTGTCGAGGTTTTCGAGCAATGCTATCACCTTCATGGCGATGTTCCGTCCGAACGTGACCTTCCTGCATTCCTCCAGCGCTTCGAGCGCCTGAGCCTTGAATTCGAGGAGCTGTTCGCGCCTGCGCTTCTGCTCGGCTTCGAGCCCCAGCACCTCATCATAGCCCGCAAGTGTCTCAGCCCCGCGCTTTATAGCGTCGTGTACGCCCTGACGGGTGATACCGTACTGCTCGGCTATCTCCGAAAGCGAAAGATCGTCGTTAAAGTACATCACCATGATCTCCCGCTGACGCTCGGTGAGCAGTCCGCCGTAAAGGTCGAGCAGAAAGCCCGTTCGCAGATCCTTCTCGATCTCCATAGCCGCACCGCCCTCCTTGTAAAGTACAACATCTTTACGACGTTATCTATTATATATCAAGTAAAACCACTTGTCAAGCGCTTTCTCAAAATCTAAAAAAAATTTTACAATTTGCACCGAAATAAGCTATAAATGTATGATATGATTATTCATATTGATATATATGATAATATAGGGGAATGAAATGGTGAAAAGTACCGTATAAATGCGGTGTTACGAAAAGGGGGCAAAAATTTCATGTTTACCTTCAAGCTGAAAAACGACAGATACGAGCTCGATCTTCCCGCGCTTTCCTTCGGAACGGCGAGCTTTGAACGCAAGGACTCCGATGAGCTCTACTTCGAGCTTCTTGATGCTTACTACAGGAACGGCGGGCGCTGTATCGACACCGCGCGGAGCTACTGCGCGTGGCTGGAGGACGGCGCGGATTCCTCCGAAACGGTCATAGGACGCTGGCTGAAAGCGCGGGGCTGCCGCGATGAAATGATAATTTCCACCAAGGGCGGACACCCTCCCTACGATAACATGGAGCAGTCAAGGCTTTCCCGCGAGGATATAGAGAGCGATATCACCCGTTCCCTCGAACTGCTGGGAACGGATCATGCTGATATTTATTTCCTCCACCGTGACGATGAGCAGATACCCGTCTGCGACATCATGCCGATACTAAACGACCTCTATCAGAGCGGCAGGGCGCATTTCTTAGGGGCTTCAAACTGGACGACCGCGCGTATCGAGGAGGCGAACCGCTTCGCTTCCGAGAACAACATGGAGCCCTTCCGCGTGAGCCAGATAAATTACAGCCTTGCGCATTGCAGTACCGACACCTTCGGCGACCCTACGGTGGTATGCATGAACCTGCGCGAGTTCCGCTGGTACTCGCGGCACGATATCCCCGTGATGGCGTATTGTCCGCAGGCTAAGGGCTTCTTCGCAAAGCTCGCAAAGGGCGATTCGGTCAAGAACCTCCCCGAGGGACAGTTCACCTCCACCGCGAACCTTGCCCGCCTTGCGAGAGTAAAGCAGCTGAGCGAGCAGGAGCATATCCCGCCCGCAGTCATACCGCTGGGCTACCTTAACAGCCAGCCTTTCTTCGTAAGCTCCGTATTCGCGGCTTCAAAGGCGTGGCAGATAGACGAGAATATGCGCGCGCAGGACTTACGCTTCGACCGCAAGACCGCCGCCTTCCTCGAATACATCACCTGACTTTTTTGTAATTCGGAATTCGGAATGTGGAATGCGGAATTGAAGGTGTCCGCCTTCGGCGGACGATCTCGGTCAGCCTTACAGCGACCGATAAATGAAAGACGTTCTAAATAACGCGGCAAAGGGTATTAGCAAGCTAATACTGCTCCTTCAATTCCGAATTCCTAATTAAGAAAAAGCGCTCCGTTCGGTCGGGACGCTTTTTTTGTGTTTGTCGGAGCTTGACAATTGTAAAATTTTTGTGAAGTTGCCGAGGGTAACGTTTACATTTCCCGTTTAATCGTTTTCATGATTTTTGGGGGGCTTGCAATTTACGGCGGTTTGTGGTAAGATAGATACATGAGCTGAGCCTTGGTGAAACAGTACAGTTTTACATGGTGCGGCTCCGGATAATTTGTGAACAGTTTTGCCGTACTCACTCAAAGTACGGATAGTCTATTATTATTTGAAAGGCGGAAATTAGTATGAGCGTAGAGATCATTAACGGTCAGTCTATCCCCAATATGCCCTGGATGGACAAGCCCGAGGGCTGCAACGATGTTATCTGGAGATACAACGCGAACCCCATTATCCCCAGAAATCTTCTCCCTACTTCCAATTCTATCTTCAACAGCGCGGTAGTTCCCTTCGAGGGCAAGTTCGCAGGCGTTTTCAGAGTTGATGACAAGGTAAGGAACATGGAGCTTCACGCAGGCTTCTCCGAGGACGGTATCAACTGGAAGATAAACCCCGAGAGGATAGTTTTCGAGCAGGCTGAAAAGTCCACCGAGGAAGTAAATCAGTGGGGCTACGGCTACGACCCCCGCGTATGCTTCATCGAGGACAGATATTGGGTGACATGGTGCAACGCCTACGGCTGGAAGCCCACCATCGGCGTCGGCTACACCTTCGATTTCAAGACCTTCTATCAGTGCGAGAACGCATTCCTGCCCTTCAACAGGAACGGCGTGCTGTTCCCCCGCAAGATCAATGATAAGTTCGTGATGTTCAGCCGTCCTTCCGACAGCGGTCACACTCCCTTCGGCGATATGTACATCTCCCAGTCTCCCGATATGAAATACTGGGGCGAGCACAGACACGTTATGGGACCCCTCAAGGCTTGGGAGTCCAAGAAGATCGGTGCAGGTCCTATCCCGATAGAGACCTCCGAGGGCTGGCTCTGCTTCTATCACGGCGTTCTTGAAAGCTGCAACGGCTTTGTTTACAGCTTCTCCGCCTGCATTCTCGACATCAACGAGCCCTGGAAAGTCAAGTACAGATGTGCAGAGTACCTCCTCAGCCCGCAGGAGCTGTATGAGTGCGTAGGCGACGTTCAGAACGTTACCTTCCCCTGCGCGACCCTCTGCGACAAGGACACGGGACGCATCGCTATCTACTACGGCTGCGCGGATACCTGCGTATCTATGGCGTTCACCACCGTTGATGCTGTTGTTGACTACGTTAAGGCTCATTCGTCCGTTTGATAAGCGCGTAAGATCATAATAATTATTGCCGCAGGCGGCTCTCAGGGGGCTGTCTGCGGTTAATTGCAAAGGGAGGAGAGAACATGGGAAGAGAAGACAACATCATCTGCTTTGAGAACACCATGTATATGTGCGAGACCGACCCGCAGCTCAAAAGCTCCGTGGCGGCTTCGATCGGGGGTCAGTATTTCCTCGGAGAAAAGACGCCGCTCGCGCTCAAAGCCGTGAGCAGGGGAAAGCCCGCCGATGTGCGCGTTTCCCGCAGGCGCAGCTTCGAGGCGGCTTCGGCTTACAGGGGCAAAAAGGTCTGCGTGCTGAACTTCGCTTCCTCGAAGAATCCCGGGGGCGGGGTCGTGAGGGGGGCTTCCGCTCAGGAGGAATGCCTGTGCAGGATATCGACGCTCTATCCCTGCCTTGCGGACAGAAGCATGATGAAAGCCTTCTATGAGCCGCACAGGACTATGTTCTCCGACACCCTCTACAACGACGACCTGATCTTCACGCCCGCGGTCACGGTGTTCAAGAGCGACACCGCCGCGCCCGAGACCCTGCCCGCGAATGAGCGCTTTTCGGTCGATATAGTGACCTGTGCCGCTCCGAACCTCGGCTCATACACGCGACTCGGGAATGACAGGCTCGAAGCCCTGCACATAAAGCGCGGAGAACGGATATTCGTCACCGCCGCCAACGAGGGCGCAGATGTGCTTATCCTCGGGGCGTTCGGCTGCGGAGCGTTCGGGAATCCCCCGCAGGTGGTGGCTTCGGCGATGAAGAAGCTCACTGATAAGTATGCGGAGTATTTCGAGATCATCGAGTACGCGGTCTACTGCTCGCCGAAGTCCTCGGCGAATCATGACGCCTTTGCTAAGGTTTTCTGACCGCAGGGTATTGCATTTCCGATCAAAATGATGTATAATTGTAAGGCAGTGTTGAGCTGCACGACATAGGGAAAGGATATGATATTCATGAGAAACACAGGAAAGATAGCGGCAGTCCTTGCCGCCGTATGCTGCGCGGCTTCGTTTGCTTCCTGCGGAGGAAGCTCCGACAGCAGCTCCGCCGCCGAGACTACCACTACGACCGCAGCGGAGACCACCGCCGCAGAGACCGAAGCTCCCGCAGAGACAGAGGCTCCCGCAGAAACGGAAGCTCCCGCCGAGGAGACTGCTGCCGAGACTACCGCTGCCGAGGAAGCGGCTGCCGAGCCCGCAGAGTTTGACATCACCAAGGTCCCGGGCTATGACGAGGGCGCGGAGGTGTCGGAGATCGTCATAGAGAACGGCTCCACCGATATGTGGGCTGCGGCGTTCCCGGGCTTCACCACCGTTGAGGGCACGAGCAGCGATGACTTCATCGACTCCCGCACCTTCGAGCGCGACAAGGATATGCACGTAGTAGTTGACTTCGAGTACACCGAGACCACAAAGCAGATGCTTGACGAGGGGCTTACCGACCTTCACCAGAAGCAGATCGTTATAGGACCCTGCCACGCCAACGGCTGGACTAAGTTCGGTCAGAACGTGGGAGATATCATCGTTGACTATCCCGAAGCCAATGTTATCGCCGCAGAAGGTGACGACAAGTGGGTGAACAAGGGCGAGAACGTGGTCAGCAAGGACAATGAGGACGACTGGGCGCCGATATTCGTCAAGTCCGACGGCTTCATCAAGATCACCGACCCCTCCGTTACGCAGATAGAGTTCACTCTGCCCGCGAAGGTGGTAAACGAGCTTATCGACAAGTGGGACGATCCCGACGAGGAGAGCAACTTTGACGGCATACTCTTCCAGCTGGGCGGAAGCATTCAGGTCAAGAAGATCACCATAGATCAGGGCAACGTATTCCTTGCCTCGACCCTCGCGGAAGCAGGCTTCTGACCTCTTTCCTATTAGGAATTAGTATAACAAAAAACAGACCCGAGAGCTGCGCGGACGCGGCTTTCGGGTCTTTGTGTTCATATTGCTTTACGATCTCGCAAGAAGCTCATTGAGCTTGTCTATCATCATTTGCAGGCGCTCACGGGTTATATCGGGATTGTCGGTAAAGCTGACCATAGCGTGTATGGGAAGGTCGTTCGCCATCGCAAGAGCCATGAGCGCAGAAGCCTCGCCCAGCTGATCGCTCCCGCCGCCGTTCATGGTCGGATCGACGCTCGCGAGCATTTCCTTGTAGAGCTTTTCGCCCTCGGGGAATGTGCGGATATCGCCGCCGGGGTTGTCGAGGGTCAGCTTTATCGGCACGCTCTCGGAGGAATTGAAGTGTACCTCCTCCTCAAGACAAATGCTCGCGGAGCTTTCGCCTATGAGGATATTGTACGCGCCGCTCTCGCTGTGCCACTTGTGCAGCTGCTCAGACCAGTAGGCGAACGCCGCCCTGTTGAGCCTGAACTTCACGCGCTTTGATTCGCCCGCTTTGAGGAAAACTTTCTCGAAGCCTTTAAGCTCCTTGACGGGTCGGATAACGGTGGGGGTCAGCGGCTCGACGTAGAGCTGTACTATCTCCGCGCCGTCGCGGTCGCCCACGTTCGTGACGGTACACTCGACGGTGAAAGGCTTCTTGTCGGAAAGCTCGTAAGCCGAAACGCTGATGTCGGAATACTCGAACTTCGTGTAGCTCAGTCCGTAGCCGAAGGGATAGCGGACGGGCATAGCCTTCTTATCGTAGTAGCGGTAGCCCACGAAAATGCCCTCGGCGTACTTTACGCGGTCGCCCTCGCCGGGGAAGTTGAGGTATGAGGGGTTGTCCTCCAGTCTCAGCGGGAAGGTCTCGGCGAGCTTGCCCGAGGGGTTCGTGTCACCGAACAGCAGGTCAACTGTCGCTTCGCCCACAGCCTGACCGCCGAGATACATTTCGAGCAGAGCCTTGACGGGCTTCATGCCCTCGCTCTCGTCCACGAACGGAAGCTCCACGGGAGAGCCGTTGTGCAGCACTACAGCCACATTCTCGTTCACGGCGGTGAGCTTTGAGATCAGATCGAGCTGGCAGTCGGGAAGCTGCATATGCCTGCGGTCGTAGCCCTCGGATTCAAAGCTCTCGGGCAGACCCGCGAACACTACCACCGCGTCCGCAGCCATAGCCGCTTCGATGGCAGCCTGCTCCAGCTCGGGAACTATCTCGTCGCGGTCGGTGACGAAGCCCTGCGCGTAGGTGACATCTGCAATGCCCTTTACGGCTTCGAGCGCCGAGGTGGTCTTGTAGGAATTGATATGCGAGCTTCCGCCGCCCTGATAGCGGGGCTTCTCCGCAAACTCGCCGATGAAAGCTATCTTTTGGGACTTATCAAGAGGGAGCATACCGTCCTCGTTTCGCAGCAGCACCGCGGAATTGGCGGCGAGCTTGCGGGCGAGTTTGTGGTGGCGCTCCTTGTCCCATACGGTCTCGGTGCGGCTCTCGGTGCTCTTTTTCACCAGCTCCAGCACCCTGCGGACGCAGGTATCGAGCTGTTCCATGGTAAGCCTGCCGTCCTCGACCGCCTTGACGATGTACTTATCGTTCTTTCCCATGCTTGAAGGCATTTCGAGGTCGAGCCCTGCGGCAACGCCCTTGGGACGGTCGTCCACCGCGCCCCAGTCGCTCATGACGAGCCCCTCAAAGCCCCACTCATCGCGGAGTATGTCGGTCAGCAGCCACTTGTTCTGGGAGGAGTATTCGCCGTTTATCTTGTTGTAGGAGCACATTACTGTCCAGGGCTTTGCTTCCTTGATGACGGGCTCGAAAGCCGCTAAGTATATCTCGCGGAGGGTGCGCTCGTCTATCTCGGCAGATACGCTCATGCGGCGGTTCTCCTGATTGTTGGCGGCGAAGTGTTTGAGGGAAGTCCCCACGCCCTTGCTCTGAACGCCCTTGATGTGAGCCTCGGCGATCTGTGAAGCGAGGTAAGGGTCCTCGGAGAAGTATTCAAAGTTCCGTCCGCAAAGGGGAGAGCGCTTGATATTGCACCCGGGTCCCAGAATGACCGAAACGCCCTCCGCCTGACACTGTTCGCCGAGAGCCTTGCCCATCTCACCGATGAGCGAGCGGTCAAAGGAGCAGGCGAGCGCCGAAGCGGTCGGGAAGCACACCGCCTTGATAGCATCGTTGGGATCCTTAGCGTCCTCCTGCATTTTACGCAGACCGTGAGGACCGTCCGAGACCATTATGCGCGGTATGTCAAGGCGCTCTATAGCCTTGGTGTGCCAGAAATCCGCCCCCGAGCAGAGAGCAGCTTTTTCTTCGAGAGTGAGTATTTCAAGAATGTGATCTATGTCCATATTTTTGTACTCCTTTAAATCAGATGTTTGATTTTTTTATATGCATCAGTTCCGAGAGGATCATTGCCGCCATAAACAGACTTGCAAATATATGAATGTATCTCCTGTTTCGTTTTACCGCTTGTTATAGCTGTATATATCTGATTTGATTTGTGGGGGTCGGGAATATACATTCGTATTTCTTTCAGTAAGTCACAGGTTTCGGTCTGCGCCGTTTTATTGTGTTCGGCTGCCTTTGCATTATATTCGGCAGTTGTAACGGTCAATGTCAGATCAGCATATAATCCTATGGAAACATTTTTGTTTTTCCAATATGAATAAACGACAGAAAAGCCTTTATCATGCGAAATTATAAAATACTTCGGAGGTTCTTCCTTTATTTCTCTTAAATTCTCCGCGATATTAAAACCAAGTTCCGTAACAAGCTGAAAATCAAGTGCATTCTTTTCGCCTGTATTAACTTTTACAAATTCAACGCAAGCGGACGATTTTCTTATCATATCAAGTGCATCAATTGTTATTGTCTGCGCGTTTTGCGTATAGAATATCTTGATCTTATCGTTTTCTCCTAGTTCTGCTATTCCGATAAGACCTGCCGAACCGACATTTTCAAAATCAACAAAATAATTGTTCTGATAGAAAGAATTCATTATTTCTTCCCCTCCACCATGAACGTCGCCTCCATATCCGCGATATGCACCGCGAGGGCGAGGGGGTATTTTTCGAGGGCGTTCCCGATGTTGGTCTTGCCCGCCATGCTCATGGCTTCGTCACCCGAAAATCCCATGTGCCAGCGCACCGCCATAGCTTCGTCCCGCGTCAGCCGCGTGAAGCCGTTGATTATGTAAACGCTCTTCTCGCCGTGTCCGAAGGGCATCTGCTCGTCGATCTGATAGGCGGGAACTGTCTCCCACTCGCCCGTCTCGTCGTTCTTGACGTTCTTCATGTAGAGCTTGTAGAGGTTCACCTTGCAGAGGTCGTGCAGGAGCGCCACCAGCGCTATGCTCTCGTCCGTCGCGGTGAGCCCGTAGGTCTCCCTGACCCGCTCCCGCGAAAGGTAGTCCTTCATGCATTCGTAGACGTTCATGGAATGCTCGCAGAGCCCTCCCGCATACGCCCCGTGATACCTCGTCGAAGCGGGCGCGGTGAAGAAGTCGCTCGCTTCCTCGTTTTGCAGCCATTCGAGCAGCTTGTCCGTGCCCTTGCGCGTGATGTTCGCCTTGTAGATCTCAATGAACTTCCGCTTGTTCTCCTCGACCTTTTCCCGCTGTGACGCCATATATTCCGCGATCATCTCCGCAGGCGTCGGCTTTTTATACATGGATATCCCCCCTCATTGCAGCATTATCAAATTCGCCGCGAAGCGGCACATTTGATCCCGCATTCCGAATTCCGAATTGAAAATTCAGCCTCCGAGCCTTAACATCTCGTCGATGCAGACGCGGGCTTTTGCGATAAGCTCATCGGACATGACGATCTCGCTCTCGACGGCGGCTTCGGTGCCTATCGCCTTGCAGACGTTGTAAACGTCCATAAGGGTCGTCATCTTCATGTTCGGACAGAGTATTTTTTTGGACAGTATATAGAATCTCTTGTCGGGACACTCGAACTGCAAATGCTCCGCTATGCTTATCTCCGTGCCGATGATGAACTCCTTCGCTTCCGAACTCTTCGCAAAGTTTATGATACCCGAGGTCGAGCCTACGTAGTCCGCCTGCTCCGATACCGCGGGTCTGCATTCGGGGTGTACCAGCACGAGGGCGTTCGGGTGAGCGGCTTTAGCTGCGGCGACCTCCTCCGGAAGCACCGCCGCGTGTACGGGACAGCCGCCGTTCAAGAGCATGATGTCCTTATCGGGACACGCCTTTTGCACGAATGCCCCGAGGTTGCAGTCGGGGATAAACAGCAGCTTTTTGTCCTCCATAGCCGAAACTATCTTCACCGCCGAGCTTGACGTAACGCACACATCACAGACGGTCTTGAGCGCCGCCGTGGTGTTGATGTAAGCCACCACCTTGCGGTCGGGCTCGCGGGCTTTTATCTGCGAGATCATCTCGGGCTCCATCTGCTCCGCCATAGGACAGCCCGCCTCGGTGTTCGCGAGGTAAACGTGCTTGTCGGGGGAGAGCATTTTCGCTGTTTCAGCCATGAAATGCACGCCCGCGAATACGATGTTTTTGTTCGTGACCTTTGAAGCGTCCACGGACAGCTTGTAGGAATCCCCCGTGAAGTCGGCAGTTTCCACTATCTCGTGTCCCTGATAGCTGTGAGCGAGGATACAGATGTCCTTCTCGGCTTTAAGACGCGCTATCTCGTCCTGAATGCTTTTGACAGTATTTGCCATAATGCTTGTCCTTTCTCGACTTATACGGCTGTGTCGTCGGTGTAGGGTATGTTGTTCTTCGTGAGCGCGTCGGTGAGGGCTTCCTTGGCATCAACAAGACCGCCGTCGTCGGTTATGCGCACCTTGGTGTTCTCATCGAGCTTTTTCAGCTCCTCCATGAGCGGGTCGAGCTGATACTCGCCGCCGTTGTAGACGTAGGCGCTCTCCTTTACCGTCACCTCCGCGAATACCACCTCAGCCTGCGCGGGCTCGGCTTCCTGTGATGAGGTCACTGCTTCTGAGGCGTTGTCCGTCCCCGTGGTGCCGCTCTTGCCCGTGCCGAAGCCCTCTCCTCTGAAAAAGAAGAACCACACCGCCACGGCTATCGCCGCGATAAGCAGTATCGCAACTATCACTTTACCCATGATATCATCTCCTTGAAATATCCGTATATGATACGAGCAGCCTGCTGTAGCTCCGCTTGGCTTGCTCTACCATACTTTTAACACTGTTGTCCGCTTCGATAAGAAGCTCTGTGCGGTCGTATATGAATTCGCACATTATGAGGGAGTTTCCCGTATAGCCCTCGCTTTCGAGTATCTCCGTGAACCTCTCGGCGGCGTTCTCGCCCTGCGCTATCTCTCCCGCGAGCCGCGTCCCCCGCATGACGTCGAGCTTCCAGGAGCCGTCCTCGGTGCGTGAGTATATCATTTTCAGATTGCTCCCCGAAGCGAATTCCCTCATAGCCGCATAGTATTCAGACTTCTCCGCGTCAGCCGTTTCGAGCATCTGAAGCTCCTGCTCCGCGAGGGCGCGTTTTTCCTCCGCCTGTCTTTCAAGCTCCTCTGCGTCGTTCATCTTCTCATCGGCTTCCGCCCGAGCCGCCGAAGCGCTCTCCATAAGCTCTGCGGTGCGGGCTTCCGAGGAAACGCTCCCGAAGATGATGAAGAAGAAAAGTATGATGAGGGTTATGTCCAGAAGCGAGGTGAAGTCCAAGTCTATCTCTCTGTGTCTGCCCCTGTCAGTCATTATCCGTATCCTCCCCGAGTTTCAGCAGAGCCGTTTTCGGGCGCGGCGCGGGAACGCTCTCATTTATGGGGATATCCCGTTCGCGCCGTACCTCGCGGTCTTTGAGGGCTTTGACCACCGTGTCGATGTCTTCAATGGTGTCCTCCATATCGAAGCTGATATGGGAGTTGAACAGCTTGAAGCCCACCGCAAAGACTATGCCCCATGCGGTAGAGGTGAGTGCTCTGAAAAAGTCGTTTTTCACCGCGTCGAGATTCCCCGCTATCCCCCCGAGGTCGGAAAAGTCGAGGTTCAGCAGCGCAGCCACCGTCCCGAACATTCCGAGGAGCGGGAACACCGATACTATCGTGAGGAACGAGGTATAGAAGATGTTGAGCCGCCTGCGGAGCTTCTTAGCCCAGTCGGGGTTGTCGGGCATTTTCTCCAGCTCGTCGCGTATCTCCTTCTTGACCGAAAGGGCTTTGTATATGGTGAACAATGCGATTATGAAAAACAAAAAGATGTAAAAGTCGTCCGAGATTATGCTCCTTGCCATTTCGAGTATGAACCTCGGGAAGGATATTATCTCTTTTCCGTCCGAACTCATTCTCCGACCGCCTTTCGGGAAGATGTTTTGCCGCTGTCGGCATTTATACCATTATACCACACATTTCCCCAAAAATCAACCCCGCCGATGAAATTTGCAGACAAAATGCATAAAAAGTCCCCGCCGTGAAGCTCTCACAGCGGGGATACCGTGTTTTGGTATTACTCACCGAAAAATCTTTCGTACTGCTCCTTTGCAAAGCCCTTCGGCTTGCTGACACCGTATATCGCCGACACCAGCGACACGAAGCATTCCTCGGCGCTCCCGTAGGCGGGGAGCTTGTCGAGACCCGAGCCGTTGTTGCGGACGACGGTGTAGACCCCGCCGTGACGGAAAATCTCCATACACCCGAAGCCTAAGCCCGCAGTCCTTACCGAACGGGGCATACGTCTGAAGCTGTTCTCCTCCAGCACCTGTTCGAGGGCGGAAGCCATGTCCTCGGCGGCTTCGGCGTCCTCCTCGTTCATTTTGTTCCGCAGGGCTTCAAGCTCCTCATAGGTCATGACGCTTACCCTCCGTGGTTATGGGTATAAGGTATTCGAGGTTGTAGGGGGTCTCCTGATATACGCAGTAGTTGAGCCAGTTTGCGTACATGAGGTTCGCCGAACAGCTCCAGTTGAAGCGCGGGACGGCGTTCACATCTCCGTAGGGGTAGTAATGTTTCGGCTTCTTGGGGGAAAGTCCCTTGCCGAGGTCGCGGCGGTACTCTCCGTCGAGCGTCCCTCTGTCGTACTCCCAGTGACCCAGCAGATATATCTGTCTGTTTGAGCTGTCGGTGATGATGTGTACCCCCGCCTCGGGAGACCTCGCAAGCACCGTCAGCTGTTTCAGCGCCTCCAGGTCCTCGGGGACTATCTCGGTGTGCCGCGAGTGGGGGCAGAAGAAGGTATCCCCGAACCCGCGCATGAGGGGGTGGCGGGGCGCTGTGTTGTTGTGCAGGAACACTCCCGACATCTTCTGCGCGAGCATTCTTTTTCTTACGCCGTAGTGGTAGTAGAGCGCCGCCTGCGCTCCCCAGCATATATGTATGGTTGAGTAGACGTTTGTCTTGCTCCATTCAAAGACCTCGCAAAGCTCCTGCCAGTAGTCCACGTCCTCATACTCCAGCTGTTCCACGGGAGCGCCCGTGATGATGAGTCCGTCGTAGCGGTCTTTCCTGACCTCCGCGAAGGTCTTGTAGAATTTCAGCATATGCTCCTGAGGGGTGTTCTTCGGAGTATGTGAGGACATCTGCAAAAGGTCTATGCTCACATGGAGCGGAGTGTTCGACAAAAGCCGAAGAAGCTGTGTTTCGGTGACTATCTTGTTCGGCATGAGGTTGAGTATCGCTATCCGCAGGGCGCGGATATCCTGATGCTCGGCGCGGTCGTCGGGGATAACGAATATGTTCTCCGATTCGAGGGTCGCGAAAGCCGGAAGATTGTCGGGTATCTGTATTGGCATTATATACACCTCTTTCAAGCTCTGTTTTATAAGTATATCACATATTACGAGAAAATTCAACCTGCATTTGTGAATTAGATATAGATTTATAATTAAACCCGCCGGATATTGTTTAATTTGTCCCCGATTGTAAAATACTGAAAAAAGTTTATGAAAAGATGGTGACAGGGGTTGATAAAAGGGAATTTATTTGTTATAATAGATATTGTACAGCTTTTTGTGCTGTTATTTAAAACAGTTGGGGTAATCGAAGATGAAAAAACATAACAATCCGTATATTTACGCGGGTCTTACCGCACTTTCGGTCATTGTTGCGACCATGCTGATGATATTCATTATCTTCCGCCATAAGGATCTTTCGGCGGGCATAGATAAACTCACTGCCATATTGCAGCCCGTTTTCATAGGCGCGGTACTGGCGTACCTGTTAGCACCCGTGTGCGTTAAGATAGAGGCTCTTACCCGGCGATTCGTCCCCGATAAGCCCTACACCGCGAAGCTCGGCAGGATACTGGGCGTGTTTTTCAGTACGGTGCTTGCGCTGGCGGTGTTCGTGGTGCTTCTTATACTCATAGTCCCCGCGACCTATAACAGCTTAGTCGATCTGATAAAGACCCTCCCTGCCTATGTCACGAACCTCATCGCGTGGATACAGGATAAGCTCAGCGATTATCCCGATCTTCAAAAGTACGTACTTAACATGATAGACACGGTGTCGGAGAAGTTCGAGTCTTTCTCCTCAATAATGGCTCTTGCGAAATCCGATTACGTGCCCTCGATACAGTCACTCATAAGCCGCGTGGGGAGCGGTATCTCGGTAGTGACCACGGTCATCATAAACGTTATAGTCGGCTGGATCATCTCGATCTACCTGCTCTTCTCCCGCGAGACTTTCGCGCGTCAGAGCAAGATGACCCTCTACGCCATAGTGAAGCCCCGCACTGCCGACATTATCCTCGACGAGGTGAAGTTCGCAGACAAGATGTTCGCGGGATTCCTTCGCGGAAAGATAGTCGATTCGGCGATAGTCGGCGTTATCTGCTTCGTTTCCTTAAAGATCATGAGCTTCCCCGACGCTACGCTCATAAGCGTTATAGTCGGCGTTACGAACATCGTACCCGTTGTGGGTCCCTTCATCGGCGCCATACCTTCGGCACTGCTGATATTCGCCGCCGAGCCGAAAAAGTGCATACCATTTGTCATATTCATTCTCGTGCTCCAGCAGCTTGACGGAAACGTTATTGGACCAAAGTGCATGGGAAGCAATGTGAACCTCTCGGCATTCTGGACGCTCTTTGCGATACTGCTTTTCGGCGGCTTCTGGGGAGTTCTCGGAATGCTCGTGGGTGTGCCGCTGTTCGCGGTCATCTACGATATCGCCCGCAAGCTCATAGTCCACAACCTCAGGCGCCACGGAAAGCTCTCGGTCATGGAGGGCTCCGACGACCCGCCGTCTTTGGATAAGGGCGGTACGGGCGACAAGGGCGATAAGCAGATCACGGATACCGTCACCGAAAAAGTACAGACCGCCGAAGCCGCCGCGCCCTCGGCAGACTAAGCTCCGAAAGGAAGACCGCAGAATAATGAGATCATCGAACCGCGAGCAGTTCAAAAGGCTGCTGCGAATCTTAGCCGCCCTTTCCATTACCGCAGGCTTTGCATGGCTTTTCTGGAGAGTGTGGAAGGAGCAGTACAATGAAGCCATGAAGGAGCGCTTTTTCTTCTACGGCAATGTGCTGATGCTGATAACCTATGTGATAATATACATTGTGTGTACCAGGAGCTTCAACGGCTTCCGCATAGGCTATCACAAGATACTGAATATCTTCGGTTCTCAGGTGCTGGGGATAACTCTCGCCAATATCCTGACCTTCATCGAGATAAGCCTTGTCAGCCACGGAAGGCTCTCCCCGCAGCCCATAATCAAAATGACCCTGATACAGTACGCCGCGGCAGGCGTGTGGAGCTTTGCTTTTACAAAGATATTCGCGAACATCTATCCTCCGCGGAAAATGCTGATAATCTACGGCAATAAGTCCGCAAACGAGCTTGTGAAGAAAATGAGCAGCCGCGTGGACAAGTATATCATAAACGAATCCATAAGCTGTGAGGAGGACATCTCCCTAATAAAGGAGCGTATCCTCGACCATGAGGCTGTCATTATAAACGATATCCCGAGCGAGCTGAAAAATCAGCTCATAAAGTTCACTTTCGAGAACGATATACGCACCTATCTGAACCCCAAGCTCTCGGATATAGTGGTCCGCAGCGCCGAGAACTGCGACCTCTTCGACACGCCGCTGCTGCTGAGCCGAAACGTGGGGCTCCCCGCCGATCAGCGCTTTCTGAAACGGCTCATTGATCTGGTGCTGGGACTTCTGTTCCTTATCATCGCTTCACCCGTCATGCTGGTCGTGGCGCTTCTTATCAAGCTCTACGACGGCGGTCCCGTTATCTACGAGCAGGAAAGGCTCACCGAGGGCGGGAAGGTCTTCAAGGTCAAGAAGTTCAGAAGCATGATAGTGAACGCCGAGAAGAACGGCGCCAAGCTCGCCGATAAGAGCGACGACCGCATAACACCCGTGGGCAAGTTCATCAGGCGCACCCGCCTGGACGAGCTGCCCCAGCTCCTCAATATAATCAAGGGCGATATGTCCCTTGTGGGACCCCGCCCCGAGCGTCCCGAGCTTGCGGCGAAGTACGAGCAGACCATGCCCGAGTTCCGTTTCAGGCTCAAAGCCAAGGCGGGGCTCACGGGTTACGCGCAGGTGTTCGGCAAGTACAATACCACCCCCTACGACAAGCTGAAATTCGACCTCATGTACATCGAGAAGCGTTCCGTGCTGCTCGATCTGAAGCTGATACTCATGACCGTCAAGATAGTGTTCCTGCCCGAGTCCACCGAGGGTGTGGACGGCGACCTTATCACCACCGAACGAGAGAACCACAACGTCCATTCCCGCGAGGAAGTGGAGAACATCATCAAGTGAGGATAATATGAACAGCGGCGAATGTGCTACCCGATACCCCCTGCTGATGGTACACGGCATGGGCTTCCGCGACAGAAAGCACCTCAATTACTGGGGACGTATCCCCGCGAAGCTGATAAGGCGCGGCGCTAAGGTGTTTTACGGCGGACAGGACAGTGCGGGCTCGGTCGGGGATAACGCCGCAAGGCTCGCAAAAAGCCTTGAAGCGGCTCTCGAAAGCTCGGGGGCGGAGAAGGTCAACATCATCGCCCACTCCAAAGGCGGGCTTGAAGCGCGGCTGCTGGCTTCAATGGGCTATGCCGACCGTATCGCTTCCATCTCCACCATAAACACGCCCCATAACGGCTCTCTGACCGTGGACAGGCTCATGCGCCTGCCGCGCCCGCTCATAAAGCTTGCGGCAAGGCTCACCGACCTCTGGATGAAGCTGCTGGGGGACGAGTGCCCCGATTCCATGTCCTGCTTTGAGCTTTTCACGACTGCGGCGGCGGAGCGCTTCAATGCGGAGAACCCCGTCCCCGAGGGCGTGCTCTGTCAGAGCTTCGCCTTCAAGCTAAAAAACGCACGGGGTGACCTCACCATGCTGATACCCTACCTTGTAGTGAAGCGGTTCGACGGCGAGAACGACGGTCTGCTCTCCGAGCGTGCGGTCAGGTGGGCGAGGTTCCGCGGGGTGTACACTTCCGCTTCGGGCAGGGGCATATCCCACCCCGATGAGGTGGATATACGCCGTATGCGCTTCTCACGTAAGCCGCCCGCTAACGATCACGAGATCGCCGATATCACCGATTTTTACATACGGCTCGTTTCGGAGCTGAAAAGCAAGGGATTATAAAAATCTCCCCGACACCGCTACGGTATCGGGGAGCTTTGTTATGTCAGATGTTTGTCCGTGAAAAAGTGCTTATTCAGCGGCTTCCTCGCCCTCGGCAGCGCCCTCTTCGTCACCGGCACCGGCAAAAAGCGCACCAAATGCGCCGCCGGGCTGGAGACCGTTGTCCTCGGCGATCTTGTTCAAAGTCTCCTGAGCCTTGTCGTCATCCATCTCGGCAAGCTGCTCATAGGTGTAGCCGGAGTTCTTTACCATGTCCTCGGTAATGCCGTACATCGAGCACATAGCCTTGACGCCCATTACGGGATCGGGGTTCTCGGGGTCGTACTTCTCGTACTTGGAGGTGTCGGGGAGCTTGATCTCAACGGGCTCGAAGGACATGGTGGTGTACTCCGCGGTGATGTCGCCCGTGAAATCGTTGCTTGCGATGACCTTTTTCAGCTCGCCCTTGTCGTCAAAGAAATACTGTGTATCGATCTCCATGCCGTCCTGATCGTACTTGTACTTCTCAACGGTGAAGCCGTCCTTCTCCTCGGTGCCCTCGAATACGGCGCCGTCCTGGAGAACGTAGGTATCTACCTGGTAAGAAGCGATATCCTCCTTGGTAGCTTCCATGTAAGCGTTCATGTCGGGCAGTATAACAACAGCCTCGCCGCCTACACAGTAGATGTCCATATTCATTCCGAGGAAGTTTGCAGCAATGTTGAAATCATCACCGTTTCTGATGTATTTCATATCGGACTTGCTGCCCAGCAGCGGGATATCGAGGGTAGCTTCCATAGTGAATACGTTGGAGTTCACCTTATCGGTATAAGCTCTGGTGAGCTCGCCGATATCTCCCTCGGGAGCCTCGGTGGTGATATCGAGAGCGCTGTCGGCAGCTTCCTCTGCTTTGCTCTCCTCGGTCTCCTCAGCCTTGGACTCTTCCGCCTTGCTCTCTTCCTCCGCCGCAGACTCCTCGGCGGTCTCCTCCGCCTTGCTCTCCTCGGCAGCGGCAGCAGTGGTGGTAGTCTCCGCAGCGCTCTCCGAGCTGCTGTCGGAAGTTCCGCCGCAGCCTGCCATCATTGAGCCTGCCAGAACTACGGCTGCAAGCATAGCTATTGTCTTTTTCATGTTCATTACCTTTCCTTTCTCATATGGTCATTCAAAAGCCGCACGTATTGCGGCATAAGTCATGACCTTATGCTATATTATATCATGTTTGCGAATTGATTTCAAGTCGCAAAATGCACAATTAGAAGTTAAAAGCTCCGAGTAATGTAGTTACAATACCCCTTGACAAGTTCCCATGAACTTACAATTTATTAAAAATCTCTTGACACGGGGTAAATTATATTGTATAATAATTTTAACAGACAAAAAGGAGGCATTCTTTATGGATTACAAATTGAAGCCGGAACGGTATTACAGCAAGTATGAGATCTTACGGGACGAAGGGATAGAATACAAGGGGAAGACGCTTTACCCGATCCGCGCGCTGGTGGACGTTACCCGTAACGGCTCTGTAGGGGAAGTTGTCGTTGTGAAGGCGGGCGAACGGGGCGGTTATGTGGAAGACGAAAACAACCTTTCCCATTATGGGGCATGTTGGATTTATCCGGACGCGAAAGTGTACGGCGGTTCCCGTGTCGATGGGGATGCCCAGGTATACCGCAGCGCGGATGTGGAATGCTGTGTAGTAAAGGACACGGCTGTAGTGGATCAGCATTCTCAGGTGAAGGACAGCACTATAAGCGATCATGCGTTAGTCGGCGGAAGCGCGATCCATTC